>DATFQE010000192.1:0-11936 GCA_035264445.1 Gaiellaceae bacterium
GGGCAACTCGGGCGGCCCGCTGCTCGACGCCTCGGGCAACGTGATCGGCGTCGTCTCCCAGATCCAGAGCGAGAACGGCGGCAACATCGGCATCGGCTACGCCGTCCCGAGCGACACGGTTCGCAACGTCGTCGACACGCTCAAGTCCGGCAGCGAGGTCGAGCACGCCTACCTCGGCGTCCGCTTGCAGGAGACCGACAACGGGGTCAGCCTCTCGGCCGTGCTCGCCGGCGCGCCCGGCCAGAAGGCCGGACTGCAGACAGGCGACGTTCTGCTCGAGGCGGACGGCGAGAAGATCGAGTCGGCGAGCGACATCCAGCGTGCGGTCGACGCGCACAAGCCCGGCGACAAGCTCATGCTGAAGGTCCGGCGCGGCGGCGACGAGCGCACGGTCACCGTCACCCTGGGCACCCGGCCCCCTGCCGCTCAGTAAGGGCGGTACTCTGGCCGCGTGAGCGGCGTCGTCGAGCTGCACGTGATCTCGGACGCGACCGGGGCGACCGCGAAGCGCCTCGTGCAGGCGCTCGAGGCGCAGTTCCCCGAGCAGAGCTTCGAGGAGATCATCCATCCGCGGGTCGACACCGTCGACGACCTGCGGCTCGCGGTCTCGCGCGCGAAGGGCCGGCCGGCGGTGGTCGTCTACACGCTCGTCGACCAGGAGATGCGCGAAGCGATGCGCGACCTCTGCAAGCGTGCCCGCCTCCACTACTGCGACCTGCTCGGGCATCCGATCGACGCAGTCGCCCGCGTGTCGGGGCAGTCGGCGCGCATGACGCCGGGCGCGCGGCCGCCGCTCGACTCGCAGTACTTCCGGCGGATGGCGGCGATCGAGTTCGCCGTCAAGTACGACGACGGCGTCGGCTCCGGGCTGCACGACGCGGACATCGTCCTCGTCGGCGTCTCCCGCACGTCGAAGACGCCGCTGTCGATGTACCTGGGCTACCTGGGCTACAAGACGGCGAACGTCCCGGTCGTGAAGGGAATCGACCCGCCGCCGTCGCTGTTCGAGATCGACCAGGCGAAAGTGGTCGGCCTCACGATCGGCGCGGAGCGCCTCGCCGAGATCCGTCAGGAGCGCGCGCGGAGGCTCGGCGGCGGCAACGGCAAGTACGCGGCGCTGGTCGAGATCTACGAGGAGCTGGACTACGCGGCGGACGTCCACCGGAAGCTCGGCTGCCCGGTGATCGAGATGACGGACCTGTCGATCGAGGAGACGGCGGCCCGGATCATCCAGCTCGTCGAGCGGCGGCAGGCCGAGGTACGGGCCTGAGCGCCACGGACAATCCCTATGGGCGGCCGCGGATTCCGCTCTGGCGCTGGGCGGCGTGGTGGTTCCTACTCGTGCTCGCCGACTTCGCCTTCTACGTCGTCCTGACGCCGCTCTGGCTGGGCGGCCGCGGGCTCGCGTGGCTCGCCGAGTGGCGCGCGCGCCGCCGACCCGCGATGTAAACGCTTCGTAAAGGCCCGCTTACAGTTTCGTAACGCCGATTCGGGACACTCCCGGCCGCTTACGAGAGCGACGACCCAGGGAGGATTCATGAAGAGGCTCGTCATCACCTCGTTCCTCGCCGTTGCTGTGTTGGCGGTCATCGCGACCGGCGTCGCCATGGCGCACGGCGACGACGGCGGCAAGAGCACCAAGCTCGAGGGCTATCAGGAGACGCCCTTGACGCTCTCCACCAACGGGCGCGGATCGTTCCGCATTCGTGTGCGGTCCGACGGGATCCACTACGTGCTCAAGTACTCCGATCTCGAGGCGAATGCGCTCTTCGCGCACATCCACCTCGGGCAGCGCGCCACGACCGGCGGTGTGATCGCCTTCCTCTGCGGCGGCGGCACGAAGCCCGCGCCCTGCCCGCCCACCGCGGGCCGCGTCGAGGGCGTCATCACCGCAGCCGACGTGGTCGGTCCCGCAAACCAGGGCATCGAGCCGGGGAACCTGGTTGAGGCCCTACGCGCGCTACGGAAGGGATACGTGTACGCGAACGTGCACACCACGAAGTACCCGACCGGCGAGATCCGCGGCCAGATCGGCGACCACGGCGACAACGGCAGGCGGGGCGACGACCGCAAGTAGCGCTCCGCGCTGAACCGGACGAACGAGGGGCCCGCCGGTGCGGGCCCTTCGTCTACACGGGGCGGGCCTCGACCCGCTCCTCGACGACGCCGTCGTCGCGCAGCTCGACGCGGTACGCCGCCTTGCCGGGCAGCGCTGTGACCGCCTCCTCGAGCTCCCAGCCCCCGAAGTGGAGCGCGACGCCGTCGTCGGCGGCCCACCCGCCCGGGAAGCCGGCGGCGACGAGCTCGTGGTAGCGCGGGCGGCGTAGTTCCTCGCCGTCGTAGTGCGGACACGCGCTGCCGGGAATCAGGCCGAGGCACTCCATCGCCTCGAGCTGCGGGCCGAACGAGTCCGTCACGCCGCCCTCGAACCAGCAGATCATCCCCGCGCTGACCCCGGCCAGGACGACGCCCGCGTGCCAGGCCTCGCGCACGATCTCGTCCATCCCGTGCTCGCGCCAGATCGCGAGCATGTTCGCCGTGTTGCCGCCGCCCACGTAGACGAGGTCGTGTCCCAGCACGAACTCCCGCAGCTCGGGCGGCGGCCACGGGAAGAAGTCGAGATGCGAGACGTCCGCGCGCTCCTTGAACGAGTCGAAGGCACGAACGACGTAGTCGCGGCTTTCCGCGCTGGCCGTCGGAACGAACAGCACTCGTGGCCGCTCCTTTCCGGTCAGCCCGAGCAGCCAGTCCTCGAGCGCGCGGTATTCGGGAGCGCCGACCTGATGGCCGCCGAATCCGACGATTTGCGGGCCGGGCACAGCGCGAGCATATGGGAAGATTCGCGTCCCTCATGAGCCGGGCGCGATACGTCTACGACTTCGACGAGGCCTCCGAGGGCGGGCGAGAGCTGCTCGGCGGCAAGGGGATCGGGCTCGCCGAGATGACACAGCTCGGCGCTCCCGTGCCGGCCGGCTTCACGATCACGACCGACGCCTGCCGCGCCTACATGGCCGCCGGCGGCGAGCTGCCGGACGGGCTCGAAGGAGAGCTCCAGGAGCACCTGGCGGCGCTCGAGGAGCGCACCGGGAGGCGCTTCGGGGACGCATCCGATCCGCTGCTCGTGTCCGTCCGGTCGGGCGCCGCGGTCTCGATGCCCGGGATGATGGACACGATCCTCAACCTCGGGCTCAACGACGAGGCGACCGAGGGCCTGGCGGCCCGGACCGGCAACGAGCGCTTCGCCCGCGACTCGTACCGGCGCCTGATTCAGATGTACGGCGAGGTGGTCGACGGCGTCTCGGCGCACCTGTTCGAGGACGCCCTGAGCGCGCTGAAGAGCTCGCACGGCGCCGCGACGGACACCGACCTGAGCGCGACCGACCTGGCCGACCTGGTCGAGGCGTTCAAGGGGATCTACCGCGAGGAAACCGATTCCGACTTCCCCCAGGACGCGAGGAATCAGCTGCTGAAGGCCGTCCGCGCCGTGTTCGACTCCTGGGAGACGCCGCGTGCGCAGGTCTACCGGCGCGCGCACGGCATCCCCGACGACCTCGGCACGGCCGTGAACGTGGTCCAGATGGTGTTCGGCAACAAGGGCGAGTCGTCGGCGACCGGCGTGTGTTTCACGCGCGACCCGTCGACCGGCGAGAGCGGTCTCTACGGCGAGTTCCTCGTCAACGCGCAGGGCGAGGACGTGGTCGCCGGGATCCGTACCCCCGAGCCGCTCGAGCGGATGCAGGATCTCCTGCCCGAGGCGTTCGAGCAGCTGACGGAGACGATGCGCCGCCTCGAGGAGCACTACAAGGACGTGCAGGACATCGAGTTCACCGTCGAGGACGGCGAGCTCTACCTCCTCCAGACCCGAACTGCGAAGCGGACGGCCCCGGCCGCGCTGAAGGCGGCGGTCAACATGGTCGACGAGGGCCTGATCTCCCGCGAGGAGGCGGTTACGCGAATCGATCCGGGACAGCTCGACCAGCTCCTGCACCCGATGATCGACCCTTCCGCGCACTACGAGGTCGCTGCGCACGGCCTCAATGCGTCTCCGGGCGCCGCATCGGGGAAGATCGTGTTCGACGCGGATACCGCCGCGGACCGGGGCGCTGCCGGCGAGGCGGTCGTCCTCGTCCGCTGGGAGACGACGCCCGACGACATCCACGGGATGATCGGCGCGCAGGGGATCCTGACGGCGCACGGCGGCATGACCTCGCATGCGGCGGTCGTCGCGCGCGGGATGGGCAAGCCGTGCGTCGCCGGCTGCGACGCGCTCCAGCTGGACGTCGACAACCGCCGCGGGACACTGAACGGGCGCGCGTTCGCCGCAGGAGACACGATCACGATCGACGGCGGCACCGGCGAGGTCATCCTCGGGACCGTCGATCTCGTCCCGCCGCAGATCAACGAGGACTTCGAGACGATCCTCGGCTGGGCGGACGCACTGCGGCGCCTGCGTGTGCGCGCGAACGCTGACACGCCCGAGGACGCCACGCGCGCCCGCGAGTTCGGCGCGGAGGGGATCGGCCTCTGCCGGACCGAGCACATGTTCATGGCCGAGGAGCGGCTCCCGGTGGTGCGCGAGATGATCATGGCGGCCGACGAGGACGGGCGCCGGTCGGCGCTGGAACGACTCCTGCCGATGCAGCAGTCGGACTTCGAGGGGATCTTCGAGGCGATGGCCGGGCTTCCCGTGACGATCCGGCTGCTCGACCCGCCCCTCCACGAGTTCCTGCCCTCGCCCGACGAGGCGACGGACCAGCGGATGCGCGACCGCATCCGCGACCTCCAGGAGGCGAACCCGATGCTCGGCACCCGCGGCTGCCGGCTCGGGCTGCAGTGGCCGGAGATCTACGAGATGCAGGTGCGTGCGATCGTGCGGGCCGCGCGGGCGGTCGAGGAGCGGACTGGGGACGCGCCGCTCGTGGAGATCATGCACCCGCTCGTCGGCTTCGCCGAGGAGCTCAAGCGGCTCCGCGAGCTGACGATCCGCACCGCCGACGAGGAGCAGGCGGGCGAATACCTCTGCGGGACGATGATCGAGCTTCCGCGCGCGTGCATCCGCGCCGACGAGATCGCCGAGCACGCCGACTTCTTCTCGTTCGGGACCAACGACCTCACGCAGACGGCGCTCGGCTTCTCGCGCGACGACGCGGAGGGCAAGTTCCTCACGTACTACCTCCACGACCGCGTACTCGAGGCGAACCCCTTCGAGACGCTCGACCAGAGCGGGGTGGGGGACCTGATGCGGATCGCGGTCGAGCGCGGCCGCGGCGCCCGGGAGGAGATCAAGCTCGGCATCTGCGGCGAGCACGGCGGCGAGCCGAAGAGCGTCGCGTTCTGCCACACCCTCGGCCTCGACTACGTCTCCTGCTCGCCCTACCGGGTGCCGCTGGCCCGTCTCGCCGCGGCGCAGGCAGCCCTCAAGGACACCGGCGTCGAAGCAGCCGTCGCAGGCGGCTAGACCGCCCCTCGTCAAGCCGGCGCCCGCGGTCGACGCGGCGCCTCCCGTCGACCCGACGCTCGGACGATCGCCCGAGATCCCGGGCGCGAAGGACGTCGGCCGGAACACGCTCGAGACGCTGGTCTTTCGCGGGCTGTCGACGCCCGTCGCGCTGCTGCTCGTCGTCATCCAGAGCCGGTTCCTCGAGCCTGCGGGGCGCGGCGAATTCGTGCTCGTCGTCCTCAGCGTCACGATTTTCTCGCGGCTGCTCGGCCAGCTCGGCCTCGCGGTCACGAACCGGCTCCAGGCGGTGCCGGCGAGCGAGGCGCGGCCGCTCGTCCACCGTGCCTTCGCGATCGGCGCGCTGCTCGGCGCGCTCGGGACGACCGCGATCATCGCGTGGGGAGCCGTGGCGCCCGGGATCGGGGCAGGGACGGCCGCGCTCGCCGCCGCCGCCCTGGTGCCGAACGTCGTCTGGCAGACGGTCTCCGGCGTCCTGCTCGGGCAGGCGCGAGTCCGGCTCTGGAACTACATCCAGGCGCTGTCGCCGGTGCTGACGCTCATCGGGATGCTCGTGCTCGTGGTCGCCCTCGACGGCGGCGTCGAGGCCGCCATCGGCGCGTGGACGCTCGCGCACTTCCTCACGGCGGCGTTCGCCGTCTTGGCCGCGCGCGACCTCGTCATGCCGGTCGACGTGCCGCCGTTCCTCGACACTGCGGGCCGGACGATCCTGCGCCTCGCGCTGGTGATGGGGGCGTTCCAGGTGGTCAACCTGATCGGCTACCGGATCGAGCTGTTCCTGCTCGAGTACTACGACGGGGTCGCCGCGGTCGGCGTCTATTCCATCGCCATGCAGGCGGCGGAGGCGCTGTGGCTGATCCCGGCGGCGATCGCGACCGCCATCACCGGTCCCGTCGTCCACGAGCCCGAGCGCGACGCGGTTCGGCGCGTCTCCAGGGCGGCGCTCCGGGCGGCCCTCTACACCGGAATCACCGCGACCGTCGTAGGCGTGGTCGCGCCGTTCCTGATTCCGCTCCTCTTCGGCGACGCGTTCGAAGGCGCCACCCGGCCGCTCCTGTTCCTGTTGCCCGGGGTGGTCGCGTACGGGACGGTGACCGTCCTCGTCGTCTACATCTCGGTGCGCCGCGGCCGGCCTCGGCTCGCGTTGACCGTCTCCCTGGCGGCGATGCTGGCGACGACGGCCGCCGCGGTGCCGCTGATCGGCGAGTACGGCAAGACGGGAGCGGCGGCCGCGAGCGGCGTCGGCTACCTGGTCGGAGCGGCGCTCGCGTGGGTCTTCTTCGCCCGTCTGGCCCGGCGCTAGAGTCGGACGTCGTGCTCGCCGCCGACGGTCTCACCAAGCGGTACGGCAAGGTGCTCGCCGTCGACGACCTGAGCTTCCGGGTACGGCCCGGGACGCTCACCGCGTTCCTCGGCCCCAACGGGGCGGGGAAGACGACGACGCTGCGCATCTTCCTCGGGCTCGTGCACCCGACGTCCGGCGCGGCGACGATCGACGGCAAGCCGTACCGGGAGCTGGAGAAGCCCGCGCGCGTCGGGGCGGTCCTGGAGGCGACCGGCTTCTACCCCGGCCGGAGCGGCCGGAACCACCTTCGCGCGGTCGCGGCGGCCGCCGGCGTCCCCGCGGGCCGGATCGACGAGGTGCTCGGGGTCGTCGGCCTCGAGGCGGCCGCGGACCGGCGCGTCGGCGGCTACTCGCTCGGTATGCGGCAGCGGCTCGGGATCGCGACCGCGCTGCTCGGCGAGCCCGAGGTCCTGGTCCTCGACGAGCCGGCGAACGGGCTGGATCCCGACGGCATTCATTGGATCCGCGAGTTCATGCGCGACTACGTCCGCGGCGGCCGCACGATCCTCGTGTCGAGCCACGTCCTCGCCGAGGTCGCGCAGGTCGCCGACGAGGTCGTCATCATCGACAAGGGCCGCCTCGTGGCGCAGGCGCCGGTCGCCGAGCTGACGGCGCGCGCATCCGGGGCGGTTCGCGTCCGCAGCCCGCAGGCGGACCGCCTCCGCGAGCTGCTCGGCGCGGAGACCGTGGCCGAGTCGGACGGCGTGCTGCTCGTCCGGGGCCGCTCGGCCGCCGAGGTCGGCGAGCTCGCGGCCGGGAACGGAATCGTCCTCCACGAGCTCGTGCAGGAGACGGCGACGCTCGAGGAGGCGTTCCTGGAGCTCACGCGCGAATGACCGCGCTCGTGAAGTCGGAGCTGCTCAAGCTGCGGACGACGCGGCTCGTGCCGGGCCTGCTGGCCGCGTTCCTGGGCCTGATCGTCCTCTATGTCGTCGCGGTCGTCTCGCAGACCGACGTCACCGACCTGCGCCTCTCGCCCGAGGCGCCGTTCGGCGCCGCCGCCGCGGCGGTGATCCTCGTGCTGATGCTCGGTGTCACGGTGACGGCCGGCGAGTACCGGCACGGGACGATCACCGCGACCTTCCTCGTCTCGCCTCGCCGCGAGCGCGTCCTGCTCGCCAAGCTCGTCGCGGCGATCCTGCTCGGGCTCGCCTTCGCCCTCGCGGGCGTCGTCGTCAACGTCGTCGTGGGCTGGCTCGCGCTCGGCGTCAAGCATGCGGGCGTCTCGCCGTTCGAGGGGTCGGTGACCGAGATCCTCGGCGCGACGCTGATCGGCTGCGCGCTCTGGAGCGGCCTCGGGGCCGCGATCGGCGCGGTGACGCGGAACCAGGTCACCGCGATCGTCGCCGCAGTCGTGTGGTTCCTGATCGCCGAGCCGCTCCTCGGCACGCTCCTCCACCAGTACGGCGACTACCTGCCCGGCGCCGCGCTCGGAGCGATCTTCGAGGGCCATGAGGGCCTCTCGAGAACCGGCGGAATCCTCGCCTCACTCGGCTGGATTGCGCTCATCGGTGCCGTCGGGGCGGTGCTCGTGATCCGCGATGACGTGAACTAGGAGGGCTACGGCCGGCGCGTCATGACGTTCAGAGCGAGGACGAGCTCCATGGAGAGCGACTTCCATTCGCCGGCCGGGATCGCGAGTCCCGTGCGTGCTGCCGCGTCGTCGATCTTCTGCACGAGCGTCATCTCCCCGAGGCCGTGCTCAGCGAGCAGGCTCTCTTCGATCACGATCGGCGCGCCGACGCGGACGGCGAGGTTGATCGCGTCGCTCGGACGCGCATCGACGTCTTCGCCGTTGATCGAGATGCGGGCGTAGAACGTGTTCTCGCGGATGCTCGTGATCGCGATCCGCTCGATGCTTGCGCCCGCGACCCGCAAGAGGTCGACTGTCAAATCGGGCGTTGCCGGACGAGGAAACGATTCGCTGGCAAGGGGCGCAGCCAGGCTCGCGCCCTCCGGTAAGCCGACGAAGATCGGCAGCGAGCGCTCGCCGGCCTGTTCCTTCAGCAGGATGATTGCGGGGGTCTCGAGAATGATCCTGGAGGGATCGTCGGGCGCGACCCGCACCACGACGTCCTCGACCTTGACGTCCACCATCGGCAGCTCCTTTCTCGGCGCAGGAAACGGCGCGGGGGCGAGCGGCGCGAGGTCGCGGCGCAGCTGTGTCCGCGCGCGGTGCAGACGAACGCGGATCGCCGCCGGCGTCGTGTCGTGAAGCTGCGCGATCTCTCTGCACGACAGGTCGTCGATGTAATGCATCAGCACGACGTCCCGTTGCCCGACGGGTAAGAGCTCGAGCGCCTCGCGGACGACATCGAGCAGCTCCTGCTCCTCCGGTACGGCTCGCCCCGACGAAGCCGCCGCGAGCGCACGGCGCGCTTGCGACGCTCTGCTCCGCAGCCACATCTTTGCGACGTTCACGGCGACGGCGGTCAACCAGGCCTCGAAGCGTTCCGGCTCGCGCAACCGCGACAAGCCGAGGAACGCCCGGATCAACGCCTCTTGCACGATGTCCTCGGCGTCGTCCGCGCCGACGATGCGCGCCGTCACCGCGATCATGCGGCTTCGCGCCGGTGTGACGAGCGCCGCGAAGGCCGCCGGGTCGCCCCCGAGCGCCGCGTGCACGAGGTCATGCTCCCGTCCCACGCTCATCTGTTGCAGCCGGTAGCCCGAAAGGTTACGCGGCGCTGACGCGCGTGACGCGCGTCACACCGTTCCCTGCGCCGCCCAGAACGCGACGGCGAGGCTCGCCACGCCGATGGCGAGCAGGCCTACGACCCCGACCAGTCCCGGCCGGCCGTAGACCGCATGTCCACGACCGAGGCGCGAGAGCGCCAGCGTGCCCAGCGCGCCGCCCGCCAGCCCACCCAGGTGGCCTCCGATCGAGATCCCGGGGACTGCGATCGAGAAGACGAGGTTCAGCACGATCAGCATCCCCGCGCCGCCGCCCAGGACGTAGGTCCGCTGGCGCTCGAGCACGAACGCGGCACCGAGGATCCCGAAGATGGCGCCCGAGGCTCCGACAGTCAACGAATTCGGGCTCGCGATCAGCGCTCCGGCCGATCCCGCGACGCCCGAGACGAGATAGAGGAGGAGGTAGCGCCCGCGCCCCAGAACTTGCTCGACCGCCGAGCCGAACCACCAGAGCGCGAGCATGTTGAGGCCGAGGTGGAGCGGCCCGTAGTGCAGGAACATCGGGGTGAAGAGCCGCCACCACTCGCCGTCCGCGACGAGCGGCCCGTACAGCACGCCTTTGCGGTAGATCTCGTTGCCCGTTCCGTTGATGCTCCCGCCCATCCCTAGCTCGAGCAGGTAAATGCCGACGTTGATCGCGACGAGCGCCTTGGTCACCATGGCGCCGGTGCCCGCGTAGCTCGCGCGCCGCACGCCCTGGGTCACCCGCGCGGCCCCCTGAGCCAGGCTCGCGTGGTCGGGACAGCGGATCCCGACCGGCGCAAAGACCATGCAGTCGGGACAGATCGGTCTGCCGCACTCCGAGCACGTGACGCCGGTCTCGCGGTCGGGGTGCCGGTAGCAGTACATCGGCGCCGGCTCGGTCACGCCGAGTAGCGTAGTGGCCGGGTGCGGATAGACGTTGCCTTCACGCCGGCCGAGGAGGGGCGCGCTGAGGTCGGCGTCGTCGTCGACGTCATGCGCGCGACGTCGACGATCGCGCAGGCGCTCGCCTCCGGCTACGAGCGAGTGCTCTGCTGCGCCGCGGTCGACGACGCGAGGCGGCTCAAGGAGGAGATCGGGGACGCCGTTCTCGGCGGCGAGCGGAGCGCCGTCCGGATCGGGGGCTTCGATCTCGGCGCGTCACCGCGGGAGTTCCTGGAGCCGAAGGCGTCCACGGCGATTCTCTCGACCACCAACGGCACGCGGACGATCCTGGAGGCGGTGTCGCGGTGCGAGGAGGTCTTGCTCGGCAGCCTGCTCAACCTCGGCGCCGTCGCCGACGCCGTCCGCGCGCGCGGCCTGGACGCCGTCGTGCTCTGCGCCGGGTTCCAGGGGGCATTCGCGATCGACGACGCCTACTGCGCAGGGCGCATCGTGCGGGGGCTCGACGGCGCGACGCCGACCGACGCCGCGATCGCATCCGGCGTGATCGCCGACCGGTTCCGGCGGCCGATCGACGGCATCAACGCACGCACGTACGGGCCGCCGGGGCTCGAGGCAGACATCGAGTGGTGCTCTCGCGTGGACACGATCACGACGGTTCCATGCTTCTCCCGCATGGTCGGGCCGGCCGCCGAGATCGTCGCCTCCTAGGGGCTTTCCACAGCCTTTTCCACTGTGGAAAGCCGCACGGCGATCAGGGCGCCGGCGGCCGCGCAGGCCGCCGCGCACGCGAACGCGCCGCGCGCGCTCACGAGCTCGACGATCAGGCCGCCGGCGAGAGCTGCCACGGTGTAGGCGACGTGTGCAGCGCCGTCCTGCGCCGCGAAGACGCGGCTGCGGACCTCGTCGCGCGAGCGGCTCTGCATCAGCGTCGTCGTCGCGACGTCGCCCATGCCGCCGACGGCGCCGGCGAGCGCCAGCCCACCGAGCGCGACGGCGATCACCGGAGCGCCGCCCGCGATCAGGAGGCCGCCTGCCTGCGCGGCGAAGGCGGCGACGAGGACGCGCTCGGGACCGGCCCGGAGTACCCGGGCGGCGAGGATCGCGCCGAGCACGCCGCCGCCCCCCACGAGCGCCGTCATCGCGCCATAGCCCTCGGTTCCGGCGTCCATCTCGGTCGAGAGCGGGTAGGCCGCAACGTGGACGATCCCGATCCCCACGAGCGACGCCATGCCTGCGCCGACCACCAGGCGCAGCGACCGCTCGTCGAGGATAACGCGGGCGCCGGCGAGGACACCGGGATGCTCGGCGGTGGCGCCGCGGCCGAACGGCGTCCGAACGCTCGCGACGAGGATCGCCGAGACCACGAACGTCGCCGCGTCGACGCCGAACAGCGCGGCCGGGGATGCGCCCAGGCCCAGCACTACGCCGCCGAGCAGCGGGCCGACCAGGTAGCCGGCGGAGCCCGTGGCGGCGACGAGCGAGTTGGCGCGCGCGACGTCCGACGGCGCGACGAGGTTCGGGATCGCTGCCGCCGAAGCGGGCTCGAAGGGGCTCTGGGCCACCGCGGAGATC
>DATFQE010000193.1:0-6244 GCA_035264445.1 Gaiellaceae bacterium
CTCTTGATCTTCTCGAACGTCGCCTCCGCCTTGGCGGTCACGGAGAGCGGGATCACGTTCGCCGGATAGGTGAGCTGCGCCGCCTTCTCGGCTTCGTAACCGCCGAGCGGTCCTTCTCCCGGCCCCTGTACGGCGCTGTTCTCGAGCGCCTCGGGATCGCCGGGCCCGCGCTTGCCCACGGACGTGCTCGATCCGTTCGTTGCCATTCCGATGATGAGCGCGATCGCCGAGACGGTCAGAACCCCGACCGCCGCGACCAGCACGCCGTGACGTCTCCTTAGCATCTGCTCTCCCCTCAGTCGCTCCTGCGACCGCTCACCCGCGTACCGGTAGCGATAGCGGCCGCTCGAACCCGGGTAGATAACACGATCTCGAAGTCGAGATCAAGCGAGTGATATCACCCATCAGCGAGGATGATATGCGGCATACTTCCGCCGTGCGCCGGGTCGTAGCCATCGTGCTTGCGGCAGCCGCCGGCGGCGCCCTCGCGGCGCCGACGACCGCGGTCACGTCGCGGCCGGCGCTGCGCCTCGCGGAGCCCTCACCCCTGATGTTCAACGGCACCGGGTTCCGGGCGAGCGAGCATGTCCGGGTCGTGGCGACCGCCGGCAAGCGCGCGACGCACTGGGTGACAGCGGGGGCGCGCGGGCGGTTCGCCGTCCGTTTCCGCGGCATGAGCGCCGACGCGTGCCGCGGCCTCACTGCGGTTGCGATCGGCGACCTGGGTAGCCGGGCGACGTACAAGCGTGCGCCCGGCGAATGTCCGAGCCCCTAGAGATGGGCCCAGAGAACCACTAAGCCGGCCGCTCCGGCGACGACGGCGATCGCGGCGAGCACGGGCAGGATCACGCCGCCCTCGCTCGACGCCGGCGCCGCAGCCGTTATCCGGGGCGCGTCCGTCGTCTCGTAGCGGTACACGGCCTCCACGGAGCCACCCGGCGCCGGGTTCGCGAGGAACGCGTCGTACTGACGAACGCGGGCAAGGGTCAGGAGGAGGCGGCTCGCCGAGTCGATCGTCGGGCGGGCGGCGGCAATGGCCGGCCCAGCGGTCGGCTCCGCCGTCAGCGAAGCCTCCGAGGCGCCGGCGCCGACAGCCCTACCCGAGAGCTCGATGCTTGCGCTCGGCGTCTTCGGATTCGTCAGCACGAGGCGGAATCGAACGGAGACCGCGCGGCCGCGCCGAACGAGCGAACCTCCGCGGACGACAGCCGCGTCGAGGCGGCGGACTGGCAGGCGCACCTCGCCGGAGACAGCGAGCGGGGCGTCGACCAGGACGCTCCGCCTCCGGACAGGTCCCTCGACGTCCACCTCGGCCTGCTCCGGGATCCGGCCGCTGCGCAGGTCGGCGACGAGCTTCTCGAGCTCCCGTGGCCTGGCCGGGCGCGCCGAGGCCGACGCCACCCGCACCGCGGTCGTGTTCCGCAGCGTCAGCTCGAGTCGGAGACGCCCGCTCCGCCGCTCGTCCGTGTCGAGCTCGCGCCCGCCCACGGTCGCGGCCAGCTCGACGCGAAGGGGAAGGGGGTTGCCCGCCGGGCCCGGGTCGAGCTTCGCATCGGCCACCAGCGCTCGGCCGCGGTTCGCGAAGCCCTGCCACAGGATCCCGCTGCGGCGGAAGCCCGGCTCGGCCTCGGAGCCCGGCCCGGCGCGCACGTCGAGCAGCGGCGCCGGGACCGAGAGGAAGTAGTCGCCGGTGCCGGTCAGCGACAGGCGCTGTACGACCCGCACGGCGAGCACGCGTCCGTCCGGGAGCGTGCGGACGAGCACGCGCTCGCGACTGTCGAGACGAGCGTTGAGCGGCAGCTGGAGCTGGCTGCGTGTTGCATCCGTGCGAAGCGGGACTTTTGCGTCCAGCGGCTGCGTCGGCGGTGGAAGGAGGAGCGGCTCGGGAGCGGCGGACGCCGGCGGTGACGCGACGACCACTGCCGCGAGAGCGAGTCCCGCCGCCCAGCCGCATCGTCGATTCGGCCCCGTTCCCACGGGCCGGAGCCTACGGCCCCACTAGGATCCAGCTTCCTCTATCCCGACGGAGGGTGGGCTCTATGCGAAAACGAAGCGTCGGCTTGCTACTGGTCCTGCTGCTGGGTCTCGCGCTCGCGGCGTGCGGGGGCGACGACGAGGGCGAGAGCGAGGCCGAGCGCGAAGCGGAGCGAGGCGCGGCGTTCGCGCCGATCTGCGAGATGACGGCGATGTCCGGCGAGACCGGGCTGCCGGCCGGCTTCCCGACCCCGGACTCGGTCACGTGGGTGAAGTCGGAGGCGGCCGGGCCGTCTCGCGTCGTCGAGGGCTATGCCGAAGGTGACCTGGAGGGCATCTATGACGACTGGCATCAGCTTTTCGAGGACAGCGACTACGAGATCACGTTCGACGAGCAGGAGGACCACGACGCCGAGATCTCCTTCGAGGGCGGCGGCCAGAGCGGGCAGGTCAAGCTCGCCGACGAGTGCGCGGAAGGAAAGGTGTACTCCCGCGTAACCAGCCGGCCAACCGGCTGACGCCCGTACACGAGGAGGGCCGCTCTCTTGCGAGCGGCCCTCCTGACGGGCGAGAGAAGCTTCGCCCTACTTCCTAGTCACGCGGGCACGGCGTCACGAGGAAGAGCGAATCGCTCGACCGCGGATGGTTCTGGCCGTTGGTCCTGCCGTCCGATCCGTAGCGGTCGACCATGACGTCGGACTGCTCGCATGCCGGGTTCCGACCGGGCTGCGACGGCGCAGTTGCGCCACCGGCCGGGCCACCCGCCGAGCGGCCGTTCCGTGCGTCTGTGGAGAACGAGTAGGTGTTGCGGCCCTCGACGGTCACCGCTTCGTAGTCGCCGCAGAAGATGCCGGCGCGGAAGCAGTAGTCGAAGTTCGACGGGATGTCCGAGATCCCGAAGTTGTCCCAGTCGCCGAGCGACGTCGGGCCGGCTCCAGGGTAGGCACCGGACGGGTTGACCGGCGCCGTTGGTTGCGGCAGGAGCGTCGCCTGGCCGCCGACGCACTCAGTGGCCGTGCCCCTGCGGGCCTCGCACTGAGCGCCGAAGGTCCAGACGAGGTAATTGCCCGGCCGGAAGCGGCTGGTGGGCCATTCGATCGCCACCGAGTTCGTGTCCAGCCGCCGGTCCTTCATCGCGATGTTGATGTCGCCCCGGTCGTTGACATCGATCCACGGCCAGAACTGGTCATTCCCCGTGTCCGTGTTGGCCGGACACGGTGGCGGATTCGGCTGTGGCACCCGGCCGCAGTCACGATTGGCGGGAGCCGCCGACGCGTCGTCGTTCACCCGGGTCGGCCCGATCCAGTTCGCGCCGCCGTTCAGCGACTTGAAGAAGAACACGTCGGTGTTCGTGCTGTTCCGTGTGCCGTTCCGGTTGTCGAACATGACGAAGTAGAGATCGTCCGCGAACGTGCCGCCACGCTTGTCGGCGACGATCGCACCCGTGAACGGAACGCGGAAGCAGCTGTTGGTCAGGTGCACGCGGCTCGCACCGCGGGCGACACAGTCGGCCTTCAGACGCAGGTTCACGTCGAAGGTGGGCGTGATGTGCCTCGGCGGCCCGAAAGTAGCCCCGCCGTCGTTCGACCTGACGACGAGCCACTGGTTCTCGTCCACCGTGTCGAAGTTCTCGAACGCGACCCACAGGTGGCCCGTTGCCGGGTTCACCGTCGGGACCGAGTACTGGTTGTCGTCACAGGCCGTGCCACCGGCGAACGAGCCGACACAGAACACAGCCGAGCCGCTGATCGTGTGCTGCGGCGACCACGACCGGCCCATGTCGTCAGAGTGGCTCTCGACGATCTTCGAGTCGGTGATGAAGCCCGGTGTGCCGGCCGGGTTCGTGAAGCTCGTCCAGGTCACGTAGATCCGGTCCGGGCCCACCTGCTCCGGGATGCACGGACGCGGTGCGTGCGTCGCCGGCGTGTAGCACGTCGGGCTGACGCCCGCGGGCCGCGGCCCTGCGGCGATGTACTCCTTGTCGTTGAAAGTGACGCTGAAGTCCGGAGCGGGCGGCGTCATGATGTTCTCCTGCGTGAACGTCACGGTGCCGTCGCCGGGCTGGCGCGGATCGCCGGGCCCACCACACGGCGCCGTGTCCGAAGCCACGACGCACGGCCGGCTCCAGGTGAAGCCGCCGTTCGTCGAGCGTGAGACCCAGACGCCATTGGTGTCGTCGGTCCGGTTGAAGTTGATGTCGGCGTAGTAGACGACCCCGTTGCGATCGAACACGATCGCCGGATCGCCGCCGCCGTCGAGATTGTCGCCGCTGGGCAGCGACGGGAACGGAATCCAGCCGTCGTACCAGCGGGAGCCGCCGTCCACCGAGGCGTAGAAGCCCGAAGACGCCCAGCCGAGGCGATAGTCGTTCGCGCCGCCGACCAGGTTCTTCCTATGAGTCGGGTTGACGTCGATCGACGTCTCGTTCTGCGGGAAGCAGCTGTACTCCGTGTTGGCGCGGTGGTCGTCGCCCCTGTCGCTGAGGTTCTCAACGTCGTCTCTGTCCCGCTGAGCAAGCTCGTCGGGCTCGACGTTCATCCGCGCCTGCGGACACTCCGTGATCCCCGTGCCGAGCTCGACGTCACGGAAGTCCCAGACGCCGGAGGGCCCGGAGACGGAGAACGTCTTCAACTCTCTCGGCAGCTTCGGCACGGCCGGCCCGTCGTCCGGATCGGCAACGGCCGCTCCCGCCCCGAACACGAGGCATGCCGCCGCGCCGAGCGCGACGGCCGCAAACCATCGTCTCATTCCTCTCCCCTTTCGTTTCCCCCGGATCCGCCGCCCCGAATGGCGGCACGCGCGCTTCACTCCCCCGGGCGGCGCGACTATACGCCCGTCCGCCTTTGTGCGCAACGAGGCATACTGACGACGTGAAGGCGGTCGTTGCCCTCACGCTCGTCGTGGGGCTGCTGCTTCCGAGCGCGGCCAGTGTGGAAGCCTCGACGGCGAAGCGAACGGCGCTGCTGCGTCTGGCGGCCCCACATCCCGTGTCGCTGCGCGGCAGCCGCTTCCTGACCGGTGAGCGGGTGACCGTCATGGCGTCGTCTCAGGGCCGCATCCGAACGAAATCGGTCAGAGCCGGAAGCGCCGGAACGTTTCTCGTCCGCTTCACCGACCTGCCGTTCGACCGCTGCCAGGGCTTCCTGGCCGTCGCGCGCGGCGCCCGGGGCAGCGTCGCCGTCTACAAGCTGCCCGACGTGATGTGCCCGCCGCGCGGCTAGCCGGCAGCGGCTAGACGCGCCTGCTGCTTCCGCACGAGCTCGATCGCCTGCTCGCGGGTGAACTTGCCCTCGAAGCCGTTCGCGAGCACGGTCGCAGCGGCGTTCTCGTGCCGCCAGGCGACGAGGTAGGAGCGCACGGCGAAACGGCCGCTCCCCTGCGTGCCCGTGGCGACGAAGCTCTCGTCTCCGAGGTCCGGCGCGTCGCCCTCGACGCGGAGGCCCTCGACGACGTCGTCGCGCTCGGCAGCCAGCTCCTTCTCGGCGCCGCCGGAGTCGCCGAAGACGTCCACCTTCGACTCGACGACGAGCGGCCCTTTCGTGGCGGGCGACCCGGGACGGCGGTACCGGGCCTTCCAACCGTCCTGCCGGCCGTAGCGGTCGACCTCGGCCAGCGTACCGCCCGGCTGGTCGATCCGCGTCTGGCGACCCTCGTCGAAGCGGATAAAGGCGTTCGGCAGGTCGCTCGGCTGGACGACGAGCCCCTTCAGCTCGGACTTGTCGATCGCAGACGAGTCGTCGCCCATGCACCCGGACCCCGCCGCAAGCGCAACGGCAACCAGGATCGCGAGGCGGCGCACGGCGCCAGAGTAGAGAAGGGCCGCTCGACGCGGCCACTCGCTACCCGATCTGGCTGATGGTCGGCAGCGTCGAGGAGAGCGCGTCGTCCTTGACGGGCGCGAACGTCATGTCGTCGAAGCGCGCGAAGTAGACGTCGTCGTCGACGACGCCTTCGTGGTTGTGGATCGTGAAGCCGCGCTCGTCGCCGTTCGCGCCCTCCACCGTCACCTCCTCGAGCGCGTCGAGCAGCTTCGAGCGGTCCTCGGCTCCCCCCGCCTCCTTGAGCGCAGCCGCGAGGACCGAGACGAAGTCGTACGAGTACATCGCGTACTCGGGCGGCTGGAAGACCTCGTCGCCGTTGGACGTCCTGACGCCGACGCGGTCGGGTCCGTAGCGGGCGACGAACGCGGACTGGAACGCGTACCACGCCTCAGGCCCGAGCTCCGCGGTCATCCGGCCCGATGCAAAGGTGAGGCCGTCCACCCACCCCG
>DATFQE010000194.1:0-6178 GCA_035264445.1 Gaiellaceae bacterium
CAGACGGAGGCCGAAAAGGCCACGCCGGCCGCCCCGACGAGCACAAGTAACACTCTGTTACTTGCCTCCCGCCTCCCGGCAACGCTAGTAGCCATGGGAACTCCCGGCGTCTCGAGAAGCAAGTAACACTGTGTTACTTGCTTTCGGGTCACGGCTCCATTCGCCCATTCGGACGGTGCGATGCGCCACCGACGCCGCGAAGGTCTCGTCATGCGTCACCACCAGGGTCGCTCTGGTCGGCGCTGCGGCTAGCAGGAGCTCCGCGAGCTCGGCCTTTCGGGCCGGGTCGACGCCTCTCGTCGGCTCGTCCAGAACGAGCAAGTCCGGTTCGACCGCCAGGACCGCCGCCAGCGCCAGGCGCTCACGCTCGCCGCTCGAGAGGTCTCGCGGATGACGGTGCTCCAGCCCCGCGAGGCCCACCGCCGCGAGCCAGTGACGCGCGCGGGCGACGTCACCGCCGATGCCGAGGGCGACCTCCTCGTCGGCCCGGTCACGCGTCAGGTAGCGCCCTGGATCCTGCGAGAGGTAGGCGGCGCGACCCGCGCGGCGGACCGCCCCCGCCCGAGGGTCGAGCAGGCCGGCGGCGAGCTTCGCGAGCGTCGTCTTGCCCGAGCCGTTCGGCCCAGTCAACGCGACCGCCTCGCCGCGCCGGATCTCGAGGCTCACCGCATCCACGACGGCGCGCTCCCCGTAGGCGAACGAGGCAGCCTCGACGGAGACGACCTTCTCGCCGAGGGTCGGCTCGTCGGGTCCGGCGGGCTCGGCCACCCAGGCCGGCCGCTCGCGCGCAAGCCACTCGCGGGCGCGCACGGCGTCCGCGTCGAGCAGTATGCGGCCGTCCTCCACGAACAGCACGCGGTCGACCGCGTCCAGCACACGCTCCGCACGGTGCTCGGTGACGAGGACGGCGGCGCCGGCGTCGAGCGCGCGGCCGACCAGCGCCGCCGCCCCCTCGGGGTCGACCTGCGACGTCGGCTCGTCGAGCAGCAGCAGCTGCGGTCCGAGCGCGAGCGCCGACGCGAAGCAGACGCGCTGGAGCTCGCCGCTCGAGAGCGCGTACGTCGGCCGCGAAGCCAGCCGGGAGGCCCCGACGGCGCGCAGCGCGTCGAGCGAACGAGAGCGGATCTCGCGCGGCGGAGTGCCGAGGTTCTCGAGCCCGAACGCGACCTCGTGCTCGACGCGCGCCATCACCACCTGGTCCTCGGGATCCTGGAAGAGCGTCGCGACCGTTCCCGCGAGCTCGGCCGGCGGCGTCAGCCTCGTATCGAGCCCGGCCACCTCGACGCGGCCCGAGAACCTGCCGCCGTGGAAGTGCGGCACGAGTCCGGCCAGCGCGCGTAGCAGCGTCGACTTGCCCGAGCCGGAAGGCCCAAGCACGAGCACCGCCTCGCCCGGCTCGAGCGAGAGCGAGACCTCGCGCAAAGCCGGTTCACCGTGCGGGTACGCGAAGGACAGTCGGTCGATGGTCGCTAGAGCCACAGCGCCCCCGCCAGCACGAGCGCGGCCGCCGCGACCAGCGCCGGCCGATCGAGCGGTCCCCGAACCGTCGGAGCTCTCGTGCCGCCCGGCCGCCCGTACCCACGCGCCTCCATCGCTTCCGCGAGGTTGAGCCCGCGCTCGAGCGACCCGGCGAGGAGAGGCGACAGGAGCCGCGCATGCCCGCGGACGCCGCGCACCTCTACCCCGCGCCCGCGCAGTGCCTCGAGCAGGCCTCGTCCGTCGCGCTCGAGCGTCGGCACGAGCCTTGTCGCCAGAGCGACGCTGAGCGCCGACCGGCGCGCGAACCCAGCGGCCTGCACGAGGCGATCGTGGTCGAGCAGGAGCGCATAGGCGGCGAACGCGAGCCCGACCGCGACGAGCCGCAACGCAGACAGGAGGGCCGACTCCAGCTCCTCTGCTGTGACGCCGAGCGGTCCGAGGACCGGCACGGTCGGCCCTTCCCAGAGGTAATGCGAGCCTTCGGCCGCGAGCAGGGGCGTGAGCACGGCGACCCAGAAGCCGGCGACGAACGTCCCCCACAGGTAGACGGCGCGGCGACCCTCAGGGCCACGGAGGCACACGGCGAGGAGCACGACCGCGAGCACGGCGACGGAAACCAGCCGATCCGCGAGCAGCGCGGCCGCCGCGGCCGCGGCGAGCAGAGCGGCCGCTGGCCCGGGGCTCACGGGAGGCCCTCGTAGCGGTAGCGGGCGAGATCGGGCTTTCGCGCGAGCCGGGGCGCATCGTCCGCGCCCAGGGTGAACACGACGCGGTCGCCGTTTCGCGCCGCGCGGAAGCCACGACCCGGGACGATCTTCAGGACATTCGCGCCGGGCGGCGCGCGCGGCGCGACCCGACCTCCGATCGTCCGGGCGAGCTTCGGTGCCACGGGCGACCGCCCGACGACCACGGCGGGCGGCACCTCCCCGCCGAGGCCGTGCAGGAACGGCTCGGGGAACGCGCCGACGACGACCGGCACCTGCATCCGGGTCGCCCACGACCGATAGTCCCACCACACGACGTCGCCCGGATGCAGCCGGTACTCGGCGGCGCTGGTGTCGCCTTCCAGCCCGTTCACGTACCAGAACCAGTCGCGCTGGTCGGCGAGGCTGCCGTCGACGCCGTCGATCGACTGCACGAAGCGTCCTCCGTAGCGCGTCTCGACGTCGAGCTCGCGATCGACCGCCTCGAGCGCGGAGATCCCGGCCGGCACGGTGCCTGTGTGGACGATGTCGGCGCCGCGGTCGCGCGTGACCCACAGCGACGCGGTGCCCGACCCGGTCCGCTCCTCGCCGCAGCCGGCGAGAGCCAGCGCGACGAGGAGCGAGACCAGGCCAGCGCGCACGTTCAGCGAACGGCGTTCGAGCGCACCGCGCCGGCGAGCGTCGCCCGCACGAGCCCGTGATGCGCCCCGGGGCACGCCGAGCCGCCCCGGGTCCGGACCCGCCGCCCGTCGACGACGAGGACGGCCCCCGCCGCGGCGGACGTCTTGCCCGCATCGTCCTGGGACACCACGCGATAGCAGCCCTTCGGGCGGCGTTGCAGGAGCAGGGTCTTCGGCCCGCCCGTCGGCCCGAAGGTCGCCCAGTACCAGAGCACCCGATCGCCGTCGTTCAGCGTCACCTTGTCGGCCCCCACCGGAGGCGAGGCGCCGTTGACCTTGAAGACCCAGCCGCTAGACGCGTCGGCCGGGTAGCGGCCGATCTGCGAGATGTACGGCCCGAACGAGGTCTGCGTGACGTTGTAGTAGAACTCGGCGCGCGCGCTGGCCGAGTCGAGCGCCTGGAGAGCGTTCGAGCCGGCCTCGAAACGCGGCTCCGAGGCGCCGAAGATCGTCGTCGTCTTGCCCTCGACTCGCACGCTCACACGCACGCCGAGGGCCGAGGGGACCAGGACCGCTGCAAGCGCGACGAGCGCCGCAAGGGCGTAGAGCAGTCGGTGCACGAATCCTCCCTTCCGCGAGGGGTTCGAGTTGGCGGCGGGCGGCAGGTCTTCTGACTCGGGGCTCCCCCTCCGCCGCCTTCCCGGCCGAGGCCAGTGGCGTCGTGGCGGAGGGCATCTCCCCTCACAGCGGCGGGACCGTCCCGGACTTGCACCGGGTTCCCCAACCGAGCGCCGGTTTTGTCGGCGCGAGACTACCATGGCGCTTCGTGGCGGCCTCGCGCGTCCTTTCAGCCTGGCTGCCCGTCGTCGCGTGGGCGGCCCTGATCTTCACGCTCTCGTCGATCCCCGACCTGGGCACCGGCCTCGGCGGCTGGGACTTGCTGCTGCGCAAGCTCGCGCATGCGACCGAGTACGCGGTGCTCGCGGTGTTGCTCTGGCGCGCGCTCGAGAGCGGCTGGGCGGCGTTCTGGCTCGCCACCGCCTACGCGGTCACGGACGAGATCCACCAGGCGTTCGTCCCGGGACGACACGCGTCGCCGCTCGACGTGGCCGTCGATGCGGCCGGCGCCGCAGTCGGGCTCCTGCTCGTCCTTCGCGTCAGACGTTGAGGGTCGCACTCGACCTCGACGCCGTCCTCGGCGACACGCGACCGCTGTGGGACGCGTGGCTGGAGGACGCGGCGCGGCGGTTCCGTTCGATCGCCGAGCTCGACCCGGCCTCGCTTCCGCACGACCGTTCCGAGGCCGCGCGTGAGCTCGACCGCTGGGCGGAGCGGGGCATCGGCGACTGGCGCGCGTCGCTCGGCCGCTTCGCCGAGGACCACGCGCCCGTGTACCTGCGGCCGCGCGCGCCCGTGAGCGCTGCACTGCGCCGGCTCGAGGCGGCGGGCGCGCGAATCGACGTCTTCACGGACGCCCCCGAGGAGCTCGCGCGGGTTGCGCTCTCGCATCTCGGCGCCGCGCGGCGTGTCCAGGCTGTCACGACGCAGCCGGCGGACGGCGCCGTCGTCGTCCGCAGCCCGGAGCAGCTCGCCCGGCTCGAAATCTAGAATGAGGGCATGGACGCCAAGCGGGTCGAAGACCGCCAGCTCGATGCTCTCCTCGAGCGCCTGGACGCGATTCACGCCGAGCTGCGGACGTTGAACCGGCGCCTCGAGACGGGCGAGAACCTGATCCCCCTCGTGCACCAGATCGCTCAGCTCAGCGAGTCGCTGCAGGCGCTCGCGTATGCCGCCCTCGGCCAGCAAGGACCGAGCGTTCGGCGGCGGCGCGCCGGCTAGAGCTTCACGGCGAGCGTCGCGACGACGCCCAGCATGGCAAGAAGCAGTGCGTCCACACGCCAGCGAAACGCGCGCATCTCCGCGCGCACATCCGCGAAGCCGGCCCTCACCTCCGTACGGACATCGACGAAACCCCCTCGCATCTCATCGCGGAGGTCATCGATTCGCTGAGAGACCAAGTCGTCCGACGCGCGAGCGGCCATGCACGAAGGCTAGCGCGCTCGTCCAGATGTCCTATTGGGACAGTTCGGCGTACCGGAAGCAGTCGACGGTGTGGTCGTTGACCAGCCCGGCCGCCTGCATGAACGCGTAGCAAACCGTCGGCCCGACGAACCGGAAGCCGCGCCGTTTCAGCTCCCTGCTCATCGCCTTCGACTCGGCCGTCTCGGCCGGCACCTCGCCCAGGGTCTTCCAGCGGTTCACCTTCGGAGAGCCGCCCACGAACGACCACAGAAGCTCCTCGAAGCCGCCGCCGAGCTCGAGCACGGCGCGCGCGTTCGCGATCGTCGACTCGATCTTGAGCCGGTTGCGGACGATTCCGGCGTCGGCGAGCAGGCGCTCGACGTCCCGGTCGCCGTAGCGCGCGATGCGCTCGGGGTCGAAGCCCGCGAACGCGGTCCGGTAACCCTCCCGCTTGCGCAGGATCGTCGACCACGAGAGCCCGGCCTGGGCGCCCTCGAGCGTGAGCAGCTCGAAAAGCTCGCGCTCACCGTGGAGCGGGACCCCCCACTCGTCGTCGTGGTAGGCGACGTAGGCCGGATCGGCCTCTGGCACCCACGCGCACCGCACCGGGCTCAGCGTGCGAGCCTGTAGACGGACCCGCCGAGCGAGGTCAGATAGAGCTCCCCCGTGGCATCCTCGCCGAAGGACGAGAGCTCGTCCACCCGAGCCGCCTCGAGGCGGACGCCCGTCGCCCGGCCGCCGGCGACCTTCAGGCTCCAGACGCGGCCCGAGCAGTAGTCGCCGAAGAAATAGCGTCCGCGCGCTGCCGAGACGGCCGCGCCGCGATAGACGAAGCCGCCCGTCACCGAGCACCCGCTGCCGCGGCCGTAGACGTGGATCGGTTGCTTCAACCTCCCCGGGCCGAGCTTCTTCGGCTCGTACTGCGCGCGTCCCTCGTAGACGTCCCAGCCGTAGTTCTCGAGACCCGAGCTGCGCCACGGCGTGTAGTCGATCTCCTCCCAGGAGCCCTGGCCGACGTCGCCGATGTACAGGGCGCGGGTCGCACGGTCGAAGGAGAAGCGCCACGGGTTCCGGAGCCCGAGCGCGACCAGCTGCCACTTCGCGCCGCGCTTGTTGACGTTGATCGCCAGGAGCTTGCCGAGCCGGCTCGCCGGATTCTGGGCGCGGTTCTCGGGGTCGCCGCCCGCCCCGCCGTCGCCCATGCCGACGTAGAGCCGTCCGTCGGGCCCGAACACGAGCTGCCCGCCGTTGTGGTTCGGGTAGGGCTGGTCGACGAACAGGAGCTGGCGCACGCGCTTGACCGCCTTCTGGCCGTCCGAGCGGTACTCGACGACGCGCGTGTCGCCGTTGTTG
>DATFQE010000195.1:0-12312 GCA_035264445.1 Gaiellaceae bacterium
ACGGCCCCCGGCGTGTACGGAGGCGCGCCCGTCACGATCGTCACCGTCGACTTCGGCGAGCGATTGCGGTAGGCGAACGAAGGGGGCGCCCAACCGCTGCGGCCCCGGCGGGACGCCCACTGCACTCGTCGGCAGCGTGCGTTCCGAGCTGACCCCTCCTTCGAGTGAGGCTGCAGGTTGGCCCGAGTGGCGGAGATCGCGTCGTCGGTTTCTACGCGCGGGAACCCACGGTTGCCCGGCGCCCCCTCACGGCTCGCGGTGCATTTGGCCGAGATGACGCGGCTACACTGGCCTTTTGCGCGGATGTGGCGGAATTGGTAGACGCGCACGGTTCAGGTCCGTGTGGGGGCAACCCCGTGGAGGTTCAAGTCCTCTCATCCGCATAGCCAGATCAGGCGGTTTCGCCCGACCCGACTTCACCGATCGCCTTGTCGGTCTTGCGTCATCATCATCCCTAGCAGAACCGCCCCGACCCACCGACCGTCTCGATGGGCGTCCCAAGCGTGTCCTTCGGCTTGTCGACTCGTTCCCAATCACGCCATAGAATCTGGGCGCGATGACAGCCGGCGATGACATAGAGACCGTCGCTGGCCAGCTGGCCGATCTCACTCGAACCGTGGAGCAGATGGGGAGCCAACTCAACGAGATGCGAGACACCGCTGCCAGCCAGAAAGAGCGCTCAGATGTCCAGCAGGAGCGCATTGACCTTGCGGCACGGGAGCTAGCCGAGGTCAGTGACCGTCTGCAAGCTGCGGCGAACGCGCTCCGAGCATCAATCTGATCACCCCGTCCGGCGGCCGCGGCGCTCGACGCGTGACGAGGGCGGATAACCGCACCCCGGATACTGGGTGGCCGCATGGCCGAACCGCGGGCGACGAGCGAAGCTACTCGCATGAACATTGAGCAACTCACAGACATGCTTCGTCGTCTAGTTGCGGAGCGCCAAGCGCTTCGCGACAACGGCGCGAGCTGGGCCGAGCTCGAGCACAACCGTCTCGAGATCGTACGTCGCCAGCAGGAGCTCTCGTACGCGTTGATCACGAGCCACCTGCCTGAGCAACTCGCTCACGCGGCATAGAGCAAGCGCCGAGGCACGTTTGTTCCGCTCAGCCGCCCCGGATCTCGCACGGCGCGGTTTCAGCGGGCGCCTCGTCGCCTGAGAGCCGTAAGGGCGGCCGCAGCGCCCTTGTCGCTCTGTGTCTTCGCTCCTCCTATTCGCCCGGGTTGCAGACGCCGGGCGGCGGATCCGGGCTCGTCTGTGTCCGGCAGCGGTTGTTCCTGTTCCAGCTGTTGGAGCCGTTGTTCGCGGAGTAGGCGTCGAACTGGGTGTTGAAGCGCATCTCGTTGTTGGTGATCGAGTTACCGGCAGCTCCCTCCGCGGTGGCGATCCCTTCGCCGTTGTTGCTGTTCACTTCGTTCCCGACGACTTGGTTGTCCGTCGTCAGGGCGTTATCGAGGCTGATCCCGCTGTCCGGCGGCGGGGGCGCGATCACGCCGCTGCCGTTGTCGGTGACCACATTGCCCCGGATCACGTTCTCGCTGGAATTCCTGATCCTGATTCCCGTGTTGAGCGTCACGTCGGGGTCGCCGCCCGAGTTGTCGTGCACGGAGTTGGAGCTCACGTTGACGCAGCTCGCGACGTTTACCCGGATCCCCGTGGTGTGGTTCTCGACCTCATTGCCACCGATGAGGACCGTGCCGTCTGCGCAATGGTTGCCTTCCACGAGGACGCCGAAGACGGCCGGCCGGTACGGCGGCGGCGCAGACAGCGCCGGGCCTGTCACCGTCAGCTGCTTCACCGTGGCGGCGTCCGAGAGTCCGCGGACGAAGACGCCGCGGTCGAAGCCGTCGATCGTCCCGCCGTCGGCGTGGCTGAAGACGTGGACGCCGTCGTAGCCGTTGGTGTCCACGCCGATCTCGACACTTCCGCCCTGGCAGCTCGCCTCATACCCGGAACCCGTGCAGACGATCTCGTGCCCGTTGAGGTCGATCACCGTGTTGTCGGCACCGACGACGAGACCGGTGCTATTCGTGCAAAGCAGATCGGTCTCCAGGCGCACGGAGCCGGACACCGTCTGCGGGCACGCGGACGAGACGATCGGTGTCGCGGCCGGCGTCGAAGCGGCGGACGGAGCGCCTGCCCCTGCCGCCGCCAGCGCGGCCGCGACGGTGAGCGCGCCGACCGCACGCTTGCACATCCGTCTCGCGACGAAGCCATTCCGAAAACCCATGCCTCTCCTTCCCCCGGGGAACGCGCCGAGTGTCTCACGGTCGCGGAGGCGCGTCTACGGCGCGCCCAGTGCGACGCCACCGGCGTCTCACGCACCCCTTCGCATCCCACGTACCATGCGCGATCTGCGTCGGGTCGGTCTTCTTCTCGCTGTCATCTCTCTCCTCGCCGTGCCGGGGGCGTCCGCCCTTGCGCGGACCGGTCCCGGCGCGAACGACCTCGTCGAGGTCGTCGTCACTCTCGACGAGCCGCCGCTCGCGGCAGCAGCGCCCGCGCGCACGCTGAGCGCGCGCGGCAAGCGCTCGAAGCTCAACGTGCGCACGCCGGCGAGCCGCTCGTACATGCGAACGCTCGCAGCGGCGCAGCGCTCGCTGCAATCGCGGATCGCGACGAACGTCCCGAGCGCGCAGTTCGGCTGGCAGTACTCGGTCGTCCTCAACGGCTTCTCGGTCATGCTCCCGCGTGCGGAGGCCGATCGGCTCGCGTCGGTGCCCGGCGTCCGAAAGGTCTGGCCGAGCCTCCGCTACCGGCCGCTGCTCGACCGCAGCGTCAAGCTGATCAAGGCGCCGGCCCTGTACGCGCCGCCGGCCTCGACGACGGGCCAGGGAATGAAGATCGGGATCGTCGACGACGGGATCGAGGCGTCGCACCCGTTCTTCAACCCGGCCGGCTTCACGATGCCGCGCGGCTTCCCCAAGGGCATCGCGTCGCAGACGACCGCGAAGGTGATCGTCGCGCGTGCGTTCCCGCCGCCGAACGCAACCTGGCGCAACGCGGGCAAGCCGTTCGACACCGCCTTCTCCGAGCACGGCACGCACGTCGCCGGGATCGCGGCGGGCAACGCCGGCACGCGCGCGAGCGGCCGCGTGCTCGCGGGCGTCGCACCCGGCGCGTATTTGGGCAACTACAAGGTCCTGACTGTGCCCACGGTGGCCGGCGTCGGCCTGAACGGGAACTCGCCTGAAATCGCGAAGGGCATCGAGATGGCCGTCCGGGACGGGATGGACGTGATCAACCTTTCGCTCGGCGAGCCGGAGATCGAGCCGAGCCGCGACCTCGTCGTGCAGGCGCTTGCCGGCGCGGCTGCGGCCGGAGTCGTCCCCGTGGTGGCCGCCGGCAACGACTATGCCGAGTTCGGAGGCGGCTCGATCACCTCGCCTGGAAGCGCCCCGCGTGCAATCACCGCGGCAGCCGTGACGCCTGAACGCCGGCCGGTGCTCGCCTCGTTCTCGTCGGCAGGGCCGACTCCCGTGTCGCTCCAGCTGAAGCCCGATGTCGCCGCCCCGGGCGTCGACATCGTGTCGTCCGTCCCCGTCCGCGAGGGCAGCTGGGCAGCGTTCAGCGGCACCAGCATGGCGGCTCCCCACGTCGCCGGCGGCGCGGCGCTCCTCAAGCAGCGGCACCCGAGCTGGACGGTCGAGCAGCTCAAGTCGGCGCTCGCCCAGACGGGAGCCCCGGTCGAGGATGCGGGCAGCATCCAGCCGGCTCGCGAAGGCGGCGGGCTGATCGATCTCCAGAAGGCCGACGCTCCGCTCCTGTTCACCTCGCCGACGAACCTCTCCTTCGGCCTGATTCGCCGCCGAGCCGTGATCACGCGCACGGTTCAGCTCCAGGACGCCGGTGGCGGCGCCGCGCCGTGGCTCGTCACCGTCGAGCAGGAGCGCGCGGATGCAGGCGTCTCGATCGGCGTCCCGCCGACCGTCACGGCTCCCGGAACGCTCCCGATCACCGTCACCACGACGGCGAATGCCCGCCGCCGCGAGCTCACCGGCTTCGTCGTCCTGGCGCGTGGAGCGGAGCGACGGCGGATCCCGTACTGGCTGCGGGTCTCCGCCCCGTCGCTCGCGCGCAAGCAGGCGAAGAGGTTACTGCGGCCGGGCCTCCACGCCGCGACCACGCGCGGCGCCTCCGCGAGCGTGCGCACGTACCGGTATCCGTCCGACGTCGCCGTCGAGGGCGTGACGGGCACGCTCGCCGGCCCTGAGCGGGTCTTCCGCGTGCGGCTGCGGCGTCCGGCCGTGAACTTCGGCGTCGCCGTCGTCTGGAGGGCAAAAGGCGTCCGGGTCGAGCCTCGCGTCGTCCGCGCCGGCGACGAGGATCGCCTGCTCGGGCAGACGGCGCTGCCCATCAACGTCAATCCGTACCTTCGGCAGTACCGGCAGGCGACGCCCGCTGCCGGCGCCGTTCGTCCCACCGCAGGCGCCTACGACGTCGTCTTCGACGGGCCGAGCCTCGGTACGGCAGGGGCCTTCCGCTTCCGCTTCTGGGTCAACGACACGAAGCCGCCGCGCCTCAGGCTCCTCGCCCGCTCGGTCGCCCGCGGCGCTCCGCTGCGCGTTGGTGCGACGGACGCCGGCTCCGGAATCGACCCGCGCACGGTCATCGCACTGACCGATCGATCACAGGTCACGCCGGCGTTCAACCGAGGCGTGCTGCGGATTCCAACCGCGCGCCTCGGCCCCGGCCGGCACAGGCTCGAGCTGCAGGTATCGGACTACCAGGAGTCGCGCAACATGGAGAACGCGACCGCCATCCTGCCGAACAGCGCCGTGCTCCGGACGACGTTCGTCATCGGCTAGCGCCTAGCTCTCGCGCTCGCGGTCCTGCTCCTTGGTCACCGGAAGCTGCTCGAGGTCGCGCTGGACGGCGGCCTCGAACTCGTCGCTCTCGGTGCGGAGGAGCTTGAGCTGCGCTTTCCGGCGCGCGCGTTCTCGCCGGCGGCGGGCCTCGAGGCCCGTCCGGCTCTGGAGCCGCGGCCACTCGGCGGCGACCAGCACCACGACGGCGCAGGCGAGCAATCCGATCCAGACCCAGCCCACGCTGGAATCTTACTCTTCGCTCCTAGAACGGCAGAAACGGGATGTCCACGAAGAGGGCGGCGGCAACCAGCGCTCCCAGCGCAGCCAGGCCCGCGAGCGCCGAGACCGCCTTCTCCAGCCTGCCGAGCCGCCGCACCCGCGTGCCGGTCTCGGTCATGCGTTCGAGCGTGCGCTCGAGGACCCGCTCGGCCCAGCTGAACTCCAGCGCGAGCATCGCCAGCCCGGCCGCCATGACAAGCAGCCCCGGGCCGGGCAGCACCAACATCGCGATACCGAGGAGAACAACGGTGAACCCGAGTAACGCGAACGGAACCCGATAAAACCGGCTGCGGTCCAGGTGCCGCCGGCGCTGCTCACGCAGCCGCACGAGCCACGGATGAGGCGCGTTCTCCCTCTCCACATGCCTAAGGCTACGGGCAAAGGCGGCCCACCGACCCGGTCCCGACCGCGGCTATCATGCGCGCGCCCGCTGCCGATCCCCGGTAGCTCAATTGGCAGAGCATCCGGCTGTTAACCGGAGGGTTGTTGGTTCGAGTCCAACCCGGGGAGTCTCCCCACCGAGTCCGCCGGCCGCTACGCGTCCGGCATGACGACTCGGCGGGATTCCGTCTGAGTGTCCGTCTTCGTTGTGGGCGGGCACGGCCAAGCCCGCACCGGCGACGTCTACGACAACGCCTGGACTGCTTCGCGGATCTGGCTTAGGGCGGCCTGGAGCTCGGGTGTCCGTTCCAGGTCTGCTGCTGCCAGCTCTCGGCGGAGGTGGCGCTCGCGGAGGCGGAGCACGAGTTGCCGGCCGGTCGCCTGATCGATTTCTTCTGCGGCGCCTCGCGCGCCCAGCTCGGCTCGCAGGGCGACGAGGTCCTCGGGCGGCTCCGAGCCCGTCACGAGCGCCTCGCGCAGCCGGCGGTTGTCATCGCCGTCGAAGTGCTCCGGGGTGAGCTCCGCGAGGAGCGGGATCAGGTCCGGATGGGCGAGGCAGCCCGCGAGCGCCTCCCGCTCGAGCCGCTCACCCGCGGCGAGCACGCGCGGGGAGACGGGCGCCGCCTTCACGGTCGCGACCGCGCTCTGGAGCTGCACCGTCATCCCGAGCTTGTCGTTCACGTACCGCCAGGCCTCGTGTCGCTGCGGCGACTCGGCGAGCGCGTCGAGGAACGCCTTGGCGTCGCGATACGCAGCCTGGCGGTCCGGCGGGTCGTCGACGATCAGCTTGACGCGGTAGAGGGGATACGGAAGCGAGCTCTCGAGGCGCTGCTCGAAGCCCTCCGCGGCGTCGGCGGGGTCGTCGCCCGGGGACAGCGGCACGACGCGGACGTCGAAGCCCTGCTTTACCGCGAGCTCCATGCCGCGCAGCGTCGCCGCCTCGCCCGCCGCGTCCGCGTCGAAGCAGAGGTACAGGCGACGCGTCAGGCGCGAGAGCTCGCGCACCTGCTGCTCCGTCAGGGCGGTGCCCATGGACGCGACCACCGGCTCGAGGCCGGCCTGGCGGAGCGCGATGACATCGGTGTTGCCCTCGACGACGATCGCCCGGTCCTGCTTCGCGATCGCGGCCCGGGAGAGGTTCAGCCCGTACAGGACGGCCGACTTGTGAAAGAGCTCGCCCTCGGGCGAGTTGACGTACTTGCCGCGGAGAGGGTCGTCCTCGCGCAGCTTGCGCGCCTGGAAGCCAACGACCCGGCCGCGGGCGTCCGCGAGCGGGAACATCAGCCGCTGCGGGAAGTAGTCGTTGCCGCGCGCGTTCACCAGCCCCGCGGCACGCAGGTCGCCGACGCTGAAGCCCTTCTCGCGGGCCTTGGCGGCGAGGCCGTGCCCCGGTGACAGGCCGAGCCGGAATTCGCGGCAGATGGCTTCACCGAGCCCGCGGCTGTCGAGGTACGCGCGCACGGGCTCGCCGGCCGGTCCGTCCCACAGGTGCCGCTCGTAGTAGGCGGTCGCCTGCTCGAGCACCGAGTAGAGGTTCTCGACTCGCCGTCGCTTCTCCTCGACCTGCGGCGAGACCTCCTCGTACTCGAGCTCGACGTTGAAGCGGTCGCCCAGCCACGCGATCGCCTCGGCGAAGTCGAGCTGCTCGAGCTCGCGGACGAGCGAGATCGCGTCTCCGCCCTTGCCGCACCCGAAGCAGTGGTAGAGCTTGTTGACGGCATCGACCGAGAAGCTCGGCGTCCGTTCCTCGTGGAACGGACAGCGGCCCGTAAACCGCGCGCCTGCGCGGCGGAGCGGCGTGTACTGCGAGACCAGCTCGACCATGTCGACCGCATTCCGGACCTCGACGACCGAGGCGTCCTTGATCCGCGCCATCAGGTCGGCTCCCCGTACTCGAGCGCGAACCGATCCGTCATCCCGGAGAGGTAGTCCACGATCTCCTTCTCGGAACGGCCCTCCGCGGCCAGACGACCGAAGATCCGGTGCACCGTCTCGCGGGCGTGCTCGTGCTGGGCGCGTGTGTGCGGGCCGAGGTAGACGTGCTCGAACATGAACGAGCGGAGCGAGAGCATCGCGTCGCCGACCTCGTCGCTCTGGACGATGTCGCCCGCACGTTCGGATTGCTCGACGAGATCGTGAACGAGCGTGTCGATCCGCCCTGACCCGGTCGAGCCGAGCAGGTCGACCTCCGCCTGGGGAAGATCCGCGGCGTCGAGGATGCCGAACCGGATCGCATCGTCGATGTCGTGGTTGATGTACGCGACACGGTCGACCAGCCGCACGATCTTGCCCTCGAACGTGGCGGGCTCCTGCTCGCCGGTGTGCGTGAGGATCCCGTTGCGCACCTCGGCGGTGAGGTTGAGTGATTCCGCGATCCGCAGCGACTGCTCGTTGTGACGGAAGCGGCCGCCGAAGCGCCCACCGACCGCCTCGTCGAGCGCCTGCTCCCCGGCGTGGCCGAAGGGCGGGTGGCCCATGTCGTGGCCGAGCCCGATCGCCTCCACGAGGTCCTCGTTCAGCCGCAGCGCCCGGGCGACGCCACGCGCGATCGCCGTCGTCTCGAGCGTATGCGTCATGCGCGTCCGATAGTGGTCGCCGGCGGGGTCGATGAACACCTGCGTCTTGCCCTTGAGCCGGCGAAACGGCTTTGAGTGGAGAATCCGGTCGCGGTCGTGCTGGAACGGCGTGCGGACCGCGCACTCGTCCTCGTCGCGAAGCCGGCCGCCGTGCTCGTAGGAGCGCACGGCGAGCGGTGAGAGCGACCGTTCTTCGTGCTCGCGGACGCGCGCCTCGAAGGCGTCGGCGACTCTCCCGGCAAGCTCGGCCATGCGGTTCAGCTTAGTTCGCGTTGCGGTCGAGCCACGCCCGCGCTTCTTCGACCGTTCGTCCGCGTGGAAACCGCTTGCCGACGATGCGACCGAGAGCCATGGCGGCTGCGAATTGTGTGTCGCCGTCGGCCCGTTCGTCGCGGATCACCTTCGCTAAAGCCGGGATCGCCGCCTGCGCCCGCAAGCGGCCGAGGGCCTCGACCGCAGCATCGACAGGCTCGAGATCCGGGTCGGACTCGACCAGGCCGATCAACGCCTCGAGCGCCGCCGAGTCGTCGGCAAGGCGCTCGAGCACCGAGGTCGCGTCGGCACGAATTTCCGGATTGCGGTCGCGGAGCATTTCGAGAGCGAACGGCATGGCGGCCGGCGCGCGGATGCTGAGCCCCCACGACGCCAGAACTCGGCGGTCGTAGGCGCGTCCGGCGCCGTCCACGGGCCCCGTCTCGAGGTCCTTCCAGGCACGCCGGTACTCCGCATACCACGTTTCAGCCGACCGAAACGGCCAGCGAAGGCGAACGTAGAGCTCCTCGCGGTGCACTCAGACGATGATCGCGACAGTGCCGCCGTCGGCGCTCCAGGCTGCCCCGGTCACGTACGAGGACCGCTCGGAGCACAAGAAGACGATCACGGCGGCGATCTCTTCCGGCTCTGCCATGCGGCCCAGAGGCCGCCCCTTCGCAACCCCGTCGAGCACTTCGTCGCGGGTCTGGCCGATCAGAGCCGCGCGCTGGTCTGCGAGCCCTCCTTCTTCGAGCCAGCCCCCCGTCGCCGTCGGCCCGGGCGTGACCGCGTTGCACCGGATCCCGTCGCCGCTGTAGAGGTCGGCTATCAGTCTCGAAAGCGAGAGTTGCGCGGCCTTCATCACGGAGTAGTCGGGCATCGACGTCGACGGCCGCTTCCCCGCCGAGGACGAGACGTTCACGATCGCCCCTCCCCCGCGCTCGCGCATGTGCGGGATCGCCGCGCGGGTCGCGCGAACGCAGCTCATGACGTTGACCTGCCACTGGAGCTCCCAGTCGTCGTCGCTGAGCGCGTCGAACGGGCGCTGGTAGGCGATGCCGACATTGTTCACCAGGCAGTCGAGCCCGCCCAGCTTGGCGACCGTCTGCGAGACGAGGGCATCCGATGCGCCCGGCTCTGCGAGGTCGCAGGCGACGCCGAGCGCGGCCCCGGCCTCGTGTCTCGCTCGCTCGAGGCGCTCGGCGTCGCGGCCGGAGATCACGACCTGTGCGCCCTCGGCGGCGAGCAGGCGCGCCGTCGCGAAGCCGATGCCGGCCGTGGAGCCGGTGACGACACAGATCTTGTCGCGCAGGCCGAGGTCCATCGGCCGGGTAGCGTAGTCAGCCGTGACTCAGCTCATCCTCGCACGGCACGGCGAGACGGACTGGAATCGCGAGAACCGGTTCCAGGGCCGCGCCGATCCGCCGCTCAACGAGCTCGGACGCAGGCAATCCGCGGCGCTGGCCGAGTCGCTCGCCGGCGAGGCGATCGCGCGCGTGTACACGAGCCCGCTGCGGCGTGCCTCGGAGACCGCCGCGATCGTCGCCGGGCGGCTCGGGCTCGAGGTCGAGCCCGTCGAGCCGCTGGCCGAGATCGACGTCGGCGCCTGGTCGGGGCTCACCCGCGACGAGGTCGAGGCCAGGTTCCCCGAGGCGTACGCACGGTGGACGGAGCGCGCGCCCCACGGCTTCGAGGCTGGGGAGACTTACGAGCAGCTCGCGGTGCGGGTCCTTCCGGCCATTCGCGGCCTCGCCGACCGCCATCCGTCGGAGACGTTGCTCGTGGTGACGCATGGTGGTCCGTCGCGCGTCGTCCAGGCGCACGCCGCCGGCATCGACTACGCCGAAGCCCGGCGCCGGGAGACCGTCCTGGCCAATTGCGCCGTGTGCCGTTTCGCCGTCGAGAACGGCGACATCCGGCGGATAGGATGATCGGCGGGTGGAGGACTACACCAGCAAGTACAAGGGCGAGCAGGTCGAGGTTGCGCTGTTCGGGGGCGACTACCAGGACGGCGTGCTGACGGCGTACTGCGCGGTCGACGAGGTCGCCCACATCGAGCTCAACGGCCACATCCTGATCCCGCTCCAGAACATCGCGTCCCTCCACTGCACGAGCCGGTGCGACGCCCCGGAGCCGGACTGGCCACCGCGCGGCTTCGCGGAGGACGAGCGCGACGAGCCGTAACGGCGTTGCAGTCGCCCTGAACCTGGCCAAGGTCTGGGGCCTGCTGATCGGATTCTGCGCGCTGCTCGGGGGCCTCGGCTGGGTGCTGGGCGAGTACAGGCTCGCGTCGATCTTCGTCTTCTGCGGGTTCCTCGCCGCCGTCACGGCCTGGTGGCACGGGGAGCGCGTCGCGCTCGCGATGGTGGGCGCGCGCAAGGCCGCCGACGCCGAAGCGCCGGCGGCGCGAGCGGCGCTCGATCGGCTGGCGCGGCGGGCAGGGATCGCGCCTCCGCGGCTCTACTTGATCAACGATCCGTTCCCGCGCGCGCTGTCCGCGGGCCGCGGCGTGACGGGCTCGACGGTCGTCGTGAGCTCCGGGCTCGTCGCGAGCGCCAGCCCGGCCGAGCTCGAGGGCGTCCTCGCGCACGAGGTCGCCCACGTCGCGCGGCGCGACGTCGTCGTCCAGACGGTCGCCGTACTGCTCGCCTCGACGCTCGTCGAGCTGGCGCTGCTCGGCGGCTACCTGCAGCGCGCACTGCTCTTCGTACTCGGCCCCGTCGCCGCCGCCTTCGTGCACCTGCTCCTGTCGCCGAAGCGCGAGCTCCGCGCCGATCGCTTCGCCGCCGGGCTGTGCGAGTCGCCGCACGGCTTGGCCGACGTGTTGCTCCGACTCGAGCTGGCCGGCGAGCTCGTGGGGCTCGACGCCAATCCGGTCACCGAGCCCCTGCACACGGTCAATCCGTTTCCCCGGGAAGGGCCCGGAGTGCTCTTCGACACGCACCCGCGCGTGGGCGAGCGCGTCAAGCTGCTGCGCGACCTCGACCCGAAGTGGCCGGAGAGACTGCGCGCGGCCTGATCAGAGGTCGTCGCGGAGCAACGAAAACATCACGCAATCGCGGCGCTCGCCCTTGACCACGAGATACCGCCTCAGGAGGCCTTCCCGCCGGAAGCCCGCCCTCTCGGCGACTCGCTGCGACGCGATGTTTGCCGGTTCGGTGACGAGCTCGAGGCGCTCGACCCCGAGCGCGGTGAGCACCCAGCGCGATACCAGGCGCAGCGCCTCCGTCGCGATGCCGCGCCCGCGCGACTCGCGCGCGATCCAGTAGCCGACGGTCGCCGCGCCCTCCTCGTGGAAGCGCACACCGATGGATCCGAGCAGCTGTTCGTCGGCGGCGTCGACAACGGCGAACGGCGCCGACGTTCCGTCCTTCCAGGACTTCGTCGTCGCCTCGATGAAGGCACGGCCGTCCGCGAGCCCGTACGGCTCGGGGACCCGCGTCCACCGCGGGACGGCCGGATCCTGGACCGCCGCGACGAGCTGGTCGAGATCGTCGAGCCGCCACGGACGGAGGAGGAACGCCTCGGCGCGAAGGTCGGGTGGCTTCAGCTCAGACATCTCCCAAAAACGCGAAGAGCGCCGCTAGGGCGCTCTTCGAAGTAATTCGGCGGCTACCTACTCTCCCGGGAGGTTGCCCTCCGAGTACCATCGGCGCCGGCGGGCTTAACTGCTCTGTTCGGAATGGGAAGAGGTGTACCCCCACCGCTATGACCGCCGAAACTTTTCAAGGTGACTAGGGGCCGTAGGCCGGGCGCACCCTCAAAACTCCATAGCGACAGACACGTGTTCAAAATCAAGACCTCGGGCAATTAGTACGGGTCCGCTGCACGCATCGCTGCGCTTCCACGGCCCGCCTATCGACGTGGTGGTCTCCCACGGCCCTTACTCCTTCTAGAGGATGGGAAGCCTCATCTCGAGGTGGGCTTCCCGCTTAGATGCTTTCAGCGGTTATCCCATCCAGACGTAGCTAATCAGCAGCGCCGTTGGCACGACGACTGATACACCAGAGGTCTG
>DATFQE010000196.1:0-3362 GCA_035264445.1 Gaiellaceae bacterium
TTCGGCGACGCCGACGCGTACCTCGATTTCGCCCTCCGCGACGTGCTACCCGAGGCGGCGCGGCTCGCCGAGGCCGCCGACGTCTTCCTCGAGCGGGGCGCCTTCGACGCGGCGCAGGCGCGCCGCTATCTCGAGGCCTGCGGAGACGCCGGCCTCGCTCTGCGACTGCACGGCGACCAGTTCACGGAAGCGGGCGCGATTCCGCTGGCGATCGAGCTCGGCGCCCGATCGGTCGATCATCTCGAGGCAACGGGGGACGGCGGCGTCCGGGTGCTCGCGGGCAGCGAGGTGGTCGGCGTGCTCCTCCCGGCGAGTGCGCTCTTCCTCGACCGGCCGATGCCGCCTGCCCGTGCGCTCGTCGACGCCGGCGCGGCGGTCGCGCTCGCGACGGACTTCAACCCCGGCACCGCGTTCTGCGAGAGCCTGCCACTCGTGTGCTCGCTCGCGGCGACGCAGCTGCACCTATCGCCCGCGGAGGCGCTCGCAGCGGTCACCGTCAATGCGGCGCACGTCGTCGGGCGCGCCGGACGCAAGGGTCGCCTGGCCCCCGGCTACGACGCGGACATCGTCCTTCTCGACGCGCCGGACTGGCGGTATCTCGCCTACCACCTCGGCGGTCGGGTGGTTGCCGAGACGATCGTGGCCGGTGTCCCGACCAGGCTAGGCTAGGCGCATGCCCTCGAGGAAGCAGCGTCGGCGCCAGGCCAAGGAGCGGCGGCACGACTACGAGTACGTCTACCTCGACGACGAAGGCCGCGAGCTCGAGATCGACGACGCCGAGATGCAGGAGCGCCGAAACGGAAAGGTGACGCGACCGGAGCGCACCGCATCCGGAGGACGCACCGTCCAGCCGCCGTCGTGGAATCGGGTCGGCCGGCGCGGGCTCATCTTCGCCCCGCTCATGTTCGTGACCGTCTACCTGCTCGGACGCAACAGCCTCTCGACGACGCAAATGGTCGTCCAGACGCTGGTCCTGCTTGCGATCTTCCTGCCCTTCTCCTACTTGATGGACTCCATTACGCACCGGGCGTACCAGCGCCGGCTCAAGCGAACGAAGGGCTAACGGGGGCCGTCGCCGCCGCGATAGTGGCCCGAGCCCGGCCACGGCGCGAGCAACAGGAGGATGCGAGCGCCGTCCTGGCTCGTGAGCGAGTGCCGCTCGTCGGGGTCGAACATGAACAGCCAGCCCGACTCCGCGTCGATCGACTCGCCGCCGGCCGACACGCGAACGGCGCCCTCGACCACGCAGACCCAGGCTCGCTCCTTGACCTGGTGGTCGCCGAGTCGCCCGCCGGGCTCGATGCGGATCAGCACGGCGCGGGCCTCGTCGTTCGAGTGCAGGACGACGGGGTCGCGCGTGCCGTCCGGCGCCTCGATCGTGCGGAGGTTCCAGGCCTGCACGGAGCGGGATCCTAACGGCCGTAAGGCCGGGGATAGACTCACGCGGCTGTGAGCCTCGCCGTCGACCGCTACGAGCTCGGGCCCGTCGGGACGAACGCGTACGTCGTCCGCGCCTCGCGCACGTCCAAGGAGGCCGTGGTCGTCGACCCCGGCGGAAACGCGGCCGACCTCCGCCTCGAGCTCGCGCGTCTCGGGGCCGCCTGCGCGGCGATCCTCGTCACGCACACCCACTACGACCACATCGGCGGCGTCGCCGACCTGGCGGAGGGCACGGGCGCGCCGGTCTACATCTCGGAGACGGAGGCGCCGGTGCTCGCGAGCCCGGAGGAGTACTACCCCGGCATGCGGATCCGGCCCTGGCACGCGGAACACAAGCTCACGGGCGACGAGACGCTCGACCTCGCGGGCACCTCGTTCGAGGCGATCCGCGTCCCCGGCCACTCGCCGGGTCACCTCGCCTTCCACGCGGACGGCGCCCTCCTCTCGGGAGACGTGCTGTTCGCGGGCTCGGTCGGCCGCACCGACCTTCCCTTCAGCGACTGGGACACGCTCGTGGTGTCGATCCGTACGCTGATGGACCGCTTCCCGCCCGAGACCGTCGTCTACTCGGGCCACGGCCCGCCGACGACGCTCGGCGCGGAGCGCGACCGAAATCCCTTCCTGAGCGTCCTGCGCGCGTCTTGAAGTTCGAGGCGCCGAGGGGGACGCAAGACATCCTCCCGGCCGACTCGCCCCTCTGGCGGCGCGTCACCGGCGAGATGGAGCGCGTCTGCGCGCTCCACGGATACCGCCCGATCACGACGCCGGTCTTCGAGGACACCGCGCTCTTCGCGAGGACGTCGGGCGAGGGGTCCGACGTCGTCACGAAGGAGATGTACACGTTCGAGGACCGGAGCGGCCGCTCGCTGACGCTCCGGCCCGAGCTGACGGCGCCGATCTGCCGCGCGTACCTCGAGCACGGCCTGCATCGCGAGCCGCAGCCGCAGAAGCTCTACTCGATCGCGACGAGCTACCGCTACGGTCGTCCGCAGAAGGGCCGCTACCGCGAGTTCTGGCAACTGTCGGTGGAGGCGATCGGATCGGACGACCCCGCGATCGACGCGGAGGTGATCGACCTCTACGACATGCTGCTCGGGAACCTCGGCGTCACCGAGTACCGGCTCGAGCTCAACTCGATCGGCGACGCGAACTGCCGGCCGGCGTACGTCGAGGCGCTTCGCGCCTGGCTCGCGCGGCACGAAGGCGACCTCGACGAGGAGACGCGTGACCAGGCGCGGCGGAACCCGCTCCGCGCGCTCGACAACTTCGCGGCCAAGCCCCCGCACGTCCGCGACGTCCTCGCGCACGCGCCGGCGATCGGGGACGCGCTCTGCGACGAGTGCCGGGAGCACTTCGCGGCCGTTCGCCGCTCCCTCGACGCGTACGACGTGGGCTACGAGCTCGTCCCGACCCTCGTCCGCGGGCTCGACTACTACACCCGCACGACGTTCGAGTTCGTCGGCCCCGAGCACGGCGCGCAGTCCACCATCTGCGGAGGCGGCCGCTACGACGGCCTGATGGAGGAGATCGGCGGCCCAGCGACGCCGGCGCTCGGCTTCGGCGCCGGGGTGGAGCGCCTGCTGATCGCGGTCGAGGACGCCGGCGTCGAGCCACCCCGGCGAGAGCCGGTCGATGTCTTCATCGCGACCGAGGAGGGCGCGCCGCGCGAGCTCGTGGTCCGCTGGCTGAAACAGCTGCGTGCGCACGACATCACGGCCGACACGGACTACGCCGGCCGCTCTCTCAAGGGGCAGCTGACGCAGGCGGGCCGCCTGGGCGCGCGTACAACGGTGATCGTCGGCGCCGACAGGGCGACGCTGCGGCGCGCGGGCGAGCAGGACGAGCCCCTCGACCACGACGAGGTGCCAGGCAGACTCCTGCGATGAACTGGCGCGACCTCTACTGCGGCGAGCCTCGCACCG
>DATFQE010000197.1:0-4977 GCA_035264445.1 Gaiellaceae bacterium
CCTGGTCGTGATCGTGCTCGGCTCGATCTCGACGGTGTTCGTCCTGATCCGCCTGATCTCGATTCCCGACCGCTTCTTCCCCTACGAGCGGGGCATCGGCATCTGGATCAGCCTGCTGGCGTCGATCGTCGTCATCGTCGCAGGCCTTCTCCGCGCAACGGACGAGCTTTAACGTAGGGGAACCCATAGTTCGCCTACGAGACCCCTCCTTCTCAGTTCTTCCGAACGGCAACGGGGTCGGCAAAGCCGACCCCTCCTAAAGAGCGTCGGGCGAGTGCGCCTGGTCGCCGGAGGCCGGCTTGGCCGGCCGGGAGGCTCGCTACGACCGAGCTCGCAGCTTCAGCTGCGGCTTCAGCGCCTGAAAATCGTCATGGCGCGCGCGAAGCGCGCCGGATTTTCAGGCGGGGAGAAGTGCTTTGGTGCGCTCGATCAAGCTCTGCGGGCTGAACGGCTTGCCGATGAAAGCCTGGGCGCCGCGCGCGACTACCTCGCCCGCGTCCTCCTCGACCTGGCCGCTGAAGACGATCACGGGAATTGCGCCCATGCCGTGCCGCTCGTGGAGCTGCCGGAGCATCTCCCACCCGTCCATCTCGGGCATCATCACGTCGAGCAGAACGAGATCGGGCGACTGCTCCTCCAGCGCCTCGAGCCCCTCGCGCGCGCTCGCGGCCTCACGGACCTTGTAGCCCTCCATCTCGAGGTTGACGCGCACGAATTCGCGCAGCTTGTCGTCGTCGTCGACGATCAGCACGAGCGGGCCCTCGGTCGACCTCGCGCCGGCGCCCGAGCGCTCGAGAAAGGCGTCGAGATCGCCCCGCCGGTACCGCCGGTGGCCGCCCGGGGTGTAGAACGCCGGCAGCCGCCGCTGGTCCGACCATTTACGGATCGTGCTTTGCGCGACGCCCAGGTACTTGGCCGCCTGGCCCAGCGTCAACCAGTCCGGCTCGGCTCCTTGAGCACGCCGTCTTGGTGACCTCAGCTCGTCGTCGTACGCCATCGCGCGGGGAATCTATAGGAAATCTACTGTTTCTTTCTCACCGACCCCCGACCGTAAACGTCAACGGCCGCTCCTTTGTCACGGTTACTCCCGGATTCGCGTTCTCCTCCAACGAACGGCCGACCGCGACGCCGATTGCGAACAGCACGAGCGCGATCGCCAACCGCACGGCCCAGACGCCGAGACGACGACCGCGGCGCCGGCGACGGCGGTGACGGCGAGCTGTCGCCTGCGTCACGGCCGGTAGTCGGTCGCGCCGCGGGCGTAGAGGTGGAACGCCTCGTCAGCGACCAGCGTGACGTCGCGCGGCCACCCGGGCGCGCCGCTCTCTGCGAGCGCGTCGCGTGCCCAGTCCTCGACCCCTGCGTACGTCTCCGTGAGCTCGGCGAGCGTGAAGGTCGTGCCGATCCGCTTCCGCAGCTCGGCCGTGATCTGCTCGAGGTGCGAGAGCAGCCACGGGCGGCGACGCGGATCCTTGATCTCCTCGTGGAAGCGGCGGTGGCCCTCGATCCACTCCTGGCGCGCCGTTTCGACCGCAGACGAGCTCACGGCGAAGGAGCCTACCCAGGCGGACGTTCCATGCAACAGGCCTCCTCCGGCCAGAGGTCGCCGAGCTCGGCCAGGATGCACTCGCCCAGCTCGTAGCCGGGCCGGGCGAGTGCATAGGCCGCGTGGGCGTGCAGGCACTTGAGGCCGGCCCCACGCCCGGCGCCTGCGATTCCGAGCTCGAGCGAGCTGCCGCCGTCCGCGCCGACGCGGCCCGCGGCGAGACGGCGCCGCACGTCCCGCTGCTCGGCGTTCGCCTGTTCGAGGTCGGCCGCGAGCTCGGGGTCGCGCTCGACAGCGGCCGTCCAGCGGGCGACTCCGCCGGCCGCTTCGAGCCGGGCGATCGCGGCGACGAGGCTCGGGCAGGTGAGGTAGTAGGTGGTCGGGAACGGGTCGCCGTTGACGTCGTAGGGCGCCTGCTCGGTGACGGCGGGCCGGCCCCACGGACAGCGGACGACTACCCGGAGGAACGCCCGCGGCGGGCGGCCGAGCTGCTGCTCGACGAGAGCCCTGTCGTCATCGCTCACCGGGGTCGATCGTAGCGTCGCGCGCGCGTTTCCACGCCTCGACGCCCTTCACGATGAAGAGGTGCTCGCCCTCCTTCACCAGCCCCAGCCGGCGAGCCTCCCGGGCCAGTTCGGCGGGGCTCTTCGAGGCCTCGAGCCGGCGTTCGAGCTCCTGCTTGCGGATGCGCAGCGCGGCGACCTCCTTGCTGCGCCGCGCGAGCTCCTCACGCCGGTCGAAGTAGCTCGCGAGCGGCTGGTAGTAGAGGAAGCCGGCGAAGGCGACCACGCCGAGCACGAGCAGGCGAACGCCGCGGGTCGACCGCCGCCGCTTGGTCTTCCTGCTCGCACGGGCCATCTCGGCCGCGTCCTTCGCGGCCGATGCCCACCCTCCTACGCGTAATCGACCTTGATCAGGTTGGTCGTGCCGGGGGTGTTGACCGCGGTGCCGGCGGTGATGACCACGAGGTCGCCGTCAACGACGATGCCGCTCTCCCGGGCGGCGTCGAGCGAGCGCGACCACAGCTCCTCCACGTCGGCGCACTCCGGGACGTAGACCGGCCACACGCCCCACTCGAGTGCGAGCTGCGAGACGGCAGTCCTGCTCGGGGTGATCGCGATGATCGGCTGGTGCGGGCGCAGGCGCGCCACGCGCGAGGCCGTCCGTCCGGTCGAGGTCGGCACGACGATCGCCCGGGCGCCGAGCGTTTCCGCGAGGTCGCACGTGGCGTTCGACATCGCCTGCCCCACGGTGGGATCGACACCCCGCTCCGGAAACTGGTGCCGGTAGCCGATGCTCGGCTCGACCACGCGCGCGATCCGGTCCATGTACGCGACCGACTCGATCGGGTACTCGCCCACGGCGGTCTCGCCGGACAGCATGACCGCAGAGGTGCCGTCCAGGATCGCGTTCGCGACGTCGCTCGCCTCGGCGCGCGTCGGCTCGCCGGCGTGGATCATCGACTCCAGCATCTGCGTTGCGGTGATGACGGGCTTTCCGCGCTCGAGCGCGCGCAGGATGATCTGCTTCTGCAGGAGCGGAACGCTCGCCGGCCCCATCTCGACGCCGAGGTCGCCGCGCGCGACCATGACGGCGTCGGTCTCCTCGAGCACATCGTCGAGCGCGTCGACGGCCTCCGCCTTCTCGATCTTGGCGATGACCCGCGCGGGCGAGCCGGCCTGCTCGATCATCTGGCGCAGGTCTCGGACGTCCGCGGCCGACCGGACGAACGACAGCGCGACGTAATCGGCGCCGAGCTCGAGCGCGAGCTCGAGGTCGTCGACGTCCTTGCGCGTCAGCGCCGGAATGGGCACGGGCACCCCGGGAACGTTCACGCCCTTGTGCGACAGAACGAGGCCTCCCGACACGACCTCGCAGCGAGCGCGCCCCTCGGCGACGCTCAGCACGCGGAGCCGGATCCGCCCGTCCTCGATCAGCACCTCGTGGCCCGGAGCGAGCACCTCGCCGATCGCCGCCGGACTGATCGGCAGGTCGCCGTTCCGCGCCGCTTCCTCGGCGACGACGGTGACCTCCTCGTGCGGGGAGAGCGTGATCGGCGCCGCCAGCTCGCCGACGCGCAGCTTCGGCCCCTGAAGGTCGGCGATCAGCGCCAGCCTCGTCCCGTTGCGGCTGCCCGCCTCGCGCACACGGCGCGCGAGCTCGCGGTGCTCGTCGTGCTTACCGTGCGAGAAGTTCAGGCGAGCGGCGTCCATCCCGGCGTCGACGAGCGCGGCGATCTGCTGATCGGATGCGCTCGAGGGGCCGAGCGTGGCGACGATTTTCGTGCGGCGCGGCGTCTGAGCGGCCACAGCGCCAAGCGTAGCTAGGGCTAAGGGCGGATCGTGACCGGGATCTCGACCTCGCTCATGACGGAGCCGTCCTCGGCCGAGTTCTCGTAGACGACGAGCGTCCCGGGGCGTTCGCGGTCGACGGTGAAGTCGAGCGTCTGCTCGAAAGTGCCGCGCGTGCCGTTGCCGGACGTGGCGGTGACGAAGTCCTTGTAGAGCGGCTTCCCCAGGGCGGGCCGCAGCTCGACCTCGAACGTCGCCTCGAACGTGTTCGCCGTGCCGCGGATCGTCAGCGGGCTCGTCACGGTCGCGCCCGGTGCGGGCGACTCGACCAGGATCGCGGGCAGCGCGTCCTCGGTGTCCGCGCTCGCGTACTCGCGGCCTTCGAGCCTCACGCGTTCGATCGTCTCGAGCTGCGTGAGCGTCTGCACCACCTGCATCGTCCCGAGCTCGTCGAGCGGGTTCGAGAGCTCCACGTCGGCCATGGCGTTCGCGACGTCGACCGAGACGACCTCGGTGTTCGGCGGGATGTCGCTCGTCAGCCCGGCCTCCTTCTCCTCGGCGGTCGGGCCTGCGAGGAGCTCCTCGAGCGTGGCCTTCGCGATCAGCGGCGTGACGGCGACACTTCGCTGCGCGAACCCGAGCTCGTCGTCTCGCACGAAGTAGACGCCGACGTCGGCCGCGCCGACGATCGGCTCGGGCTTCGTCGACGTGGTGGCCGGAGGTGGCGGCGGCGGCGGGGCGTCGCTGCCGCTCGTCTCGTCGTCGGAGCCGCCGCAGCCGGCCGCGACGAGGGTGAGCGCGAGCAGCGCGCTAGCCGCGGCGGAACGCATCCCAGCCCGGGTAGACGGCCTCGGAGCCGAGCTCTTCCTCTATCCGGAGCAGCTGGTTGTACTTGGCGACGCGGTCCGACCGGGAAGGCGCCCCCGTCTTGATCTGCCCCCCGCCGGTCGCGACCGCGAGGTCCGCGATCGTCGTGTCCTCGGTCTCGCCGGAGCGATGCGAGATGACCGCGTTGTACCCGTTCGCGCGCGCCAAGGCGATCGCGTCGAGCGTCTCGGACAGCGTGCCGATCTGGTTCACCTTCACCAGGATCGCGTTCGCCACGCCCTGCTCGATTCCCTGCTCGAGCCGGGCGACGTT
>DATFQE010000198.1:0-2013 GCA_035264445.1 Gaiellaceae bacterium
CAGCTTCTCGGCCTGCTCGTCTGTCGCGTTCTCGTCGACGAACACGCCCAGCCGCCAGCCGCCGTCGCTCATGACCTTCGGCGAGTCGACGATCGCGACGAGGTTGAGGCCACCGACGTCCGTGCCCTCGATCTCGCCCTCCCGGATATGGAAGCCGAGCGTCGCGCGGCAGTAGTCATACGTCGCGCCGTGGTCCAGGGTCAGGTTGCACGGACACATCAGCTCGCACGAGCAGGTCTCCGCGTAGCTGCCCTTCAGGCTCCAGGCCATCGAGAACCACCTCCTGTTAGACGTGACGGACCGATCCTCTTCGGCGAGGTGCACTCCGGTCAAGCCCCGTGATCGTCGATCGCACGGGATTCGTCGGATCGCCAGCGACGATCATGTGGCGCCCGCCACGCGCATGCGCTCGAGCTCGCCCGCGAAGGCGTGCCGCTGAACTTCATCCAGCCGCAGCTCGGGCACGCCAACGTCGGCACGACCGCGATCACCCTCCAGGGCATCGATCCCCGACGAGATCATCGCCACCGTCCACATGCGCCCGACGCCGATGATGTCCGCCACCGCCGGCCTGCAGCTCTAATCCAGAGCCGGTCTGCTGTGAGCAGGACCGCCCCGGCGCTCCTGCTCCGCCTTGGGCGGAGCGAGTGCTGTTCCAGCGTCGGCCGAGACGATCGCGGCTCGTCCCGAGCGGGCGTTCGCGGCTTCGTGGCGGACACGCCCCCGTCGCGCGACAAGCGAGCGTCTCGGGTAGCCCGGCGGCCGGTCCGGGGGCAGAGGGCTACTCGCTGAGTGGCTTTGTGGTGCGGGAGCTCGCCCTGCGTTGCTCTCGGCTTGTCCGCGGTCTCGTAGCTGCTCGAGATCCCACGTGACGGCCGGGCGTGGAGGCGTGCTCTGTCCGCCGCGCCCAGACTGGGTCCGAGGGGGCTGGCTCTGGGTGCTGATGGCAATCGCGATCTCGCAGTCCGCGTGCTACCAGAGGAACGTGCGCCGCGGGCTGCCCGTCGCGGGCGGTGGAGCGCGTCTGAACCGGCCCTTGCACCGGGGGGCGCGCGCGGTGATACTGCGGGCATCGCCACGGCGGTCCCCCAGCGGCGCCGCGTCCCTTTCGTCGGTCGCGAAGCGGAGCTTCGGGCCCTGGAAGAGCTCCTGCGCGGCGAGACGCGGGTGATCTGCCTGCACGGGATCGCCGGGATGGGCAAGTCAGGCGTCCTGCGTGCCTTCGTCGAGCGCGCGCATGAAGGCGGCGCGAGCGTCATTGAGCTGGATTGCCGAGCCGTCGAACCGACCGAGTGCGGTTTCCTGCAGGCCGTCGGAGGGCTCGACGACGTCTCCGAGCTCGCACGGCACCTGCGTGGTCTCGCGCCGCCGGTCGCGCTCGCGCTCGATCATTACGAGGTCTTCAGGCTCATGGACACCTGGCTGCGCCAGGTGCTCGTCCCGTCGCTGCCGCCTGGTGTCAGCCTCGTGTTGGCCGGACGCGAGCGCCCCGTTGCAGGGTGGTTCGCCCTCGACGGGTTTCGCAGCGTGCCGCTCCATCCGCTCGGGCAGGCCGACGCCTGCTCGCTGCTGGAGCGGCTCGGGGTCCGGGCGAGCGACGCGGCGCGGCTGAACCGGATCGCGCGCGGGCATCCGCTCGCGCTCGTGCTCGCCTCCGCCGGTCTCGCCGAGCGCCCCGACCTCGCGCTCGAGGACGCGGCGCTCACACGCGTCGTCGAAGAGCTCACGCGGCTCTACCTGGAAGACGTCGAGGACCCGCTCTCCCGAAGGGCGCTCGAAGCGGCCTCGGTCGTGCGACGGGTCACGGAGCCCCTCCTGGCGGCCATGCTGGAGGAGCCTGATCCTGGCGAGGCTCTGCGCCGGCTGCTGGATCTTCCGTTCGTCGACGCGGGCCATGACGGCCTCGTCGTGCACGAGGCGGTGCGCGATGCGGTCGCGGGCTTCCTGAAAGGCACGAACCCGACCCGCTACCGCAGCTATCGCAGGGCGGCGTGGCGCGAGCTCCGCACCGAG
>DATFQE010000199.1:0-2126 GCA_035264445.1 Gaiellaceae bacterium
GTCGGCGATGCGCTCGCCGATCCGCCCGCAGAGCGCGCTCCGCTCCTCGAGGAGGCCGAGCCCGCTGAAGCTGTCCCACGCGAACCACTGGAGGAGCTCGCCGAGCGCGTAGGGCTCGAGCACGGCGGCGTACCGGCCCGGCTCGAGGCTCGCGGCGCCGCGCGTGCGCGTCGCCTTCTCGGACGCCTCGCGGCCGATGGTCTCCGGCTCGACGTCTCGTGCCCTCCACGCGGTTCGTTCCGCATAGCCCGAGACGTCGTCGCCGGCGGCGATCACGAGCGTGGTCGCGTCGGTCATCGCCTGCTCAACGGCCACCCCGGTCGACGAGGCCACCGCGAGCTCGGACACGGCGCTGGTGAAGAAGCCGTACGCGGCGAACGGCGCAGCGGCCTCGATCGCCCGCCCGGCAAGGTGCGCCTGCTCCTCGGCGCCGAACGAGGCCGTCTCCTCGTCGTAGGCGCGCACCTCGGGGTGCGCCTCCGGCTGGGCCAGCCCCGGAAAGTCGGGATCCGGCGGCGCGAGGTCGGCCGCCTCGGCGGCTCGGCGGGCCAGGTCGCGGAGGGCGTCGCCCTCGACCCGGTTGGTCAGCGCCGACCCCACGCGGCCGTCGCGGACGAGCCGGAGCTGCACGACGGCGTTCTCGATCAGCGTCGGCTGGTGTACCTCCGAGTCGGCGAAGCGCGCGAAGCCGGAGCGTTCGCTCTGGACGGCGACCTCCGCCTGGTCCCCGTCGGCGGCGGCGAGCGCGCGCTGGGCGAGCTCGAGCGCCGATTCGCTCACGCTTTCACGCCGATCTGGACGTTCCGGAAGCGCGCCGGCGACGACCCGTGCGAGACGTGTCCGTCCTGGCCCGGCTGGCCCTTACCGCAGTTCGTCAGGCCTTTGAGCTGCCAGTGCTCGCGCCCGCCGACCGCGTCGAGGCCGCCCCAGAACACCGGTGTCACGCCGGTGTACGTCGCGTCGCGGACCATCCGGCCGAGCCTGCCGCCCTTGATCTCCCAGCCGATCTGTGTGCCGAACTGGAAGTTGAGGCGCTTGTCGTCGATCGACCAGCTCTTGTTCGTCTCCAGGTACACCCCGTCATCGACGTCCGCGATCAGGTCGTCGAGCGAGCCGCCGTCGCCCGGCTCGAGATGGAGGTTCGTCATCCGGACGAGCGGCATCCGGCTCCAGCCGTCGGCGCGCATGGAGCCGCCGGCGCCGTGCCCGAGCTTGGCGGCGGTCTCGCGCGAGGTCAGGAAACCGCGCAGGACGCCCGCCTCGACGATCGGCTCGCGTCGCGCGGGCACGCCTTCGTCGTCGTACCCGAAGGTGCCGAGCCCCCCGGGAGTCGTCGAGTCGGCGGTGACGTTCATCACCTCCGACCCGTAGCGCAGCGCTCCGAGGTCGTCGGCCTTGAGGAAGCTCGTGCCGGCGTAGGCGGCCTCGGTTCCGTAGACGCGATCGAGCTCGGTCGGATGCCCGATCGACTCGTGAACCTGGAGCATCATCTGGTCGGAGTCGAGCACGACGGTGGTCGTCCCGGCCGGACACTCGTCGGCGCGCAGCAGCGCGCTCGCCTGCTCGCCGACGCGCGGCGCGGCGCCCACGAAGTCGAGCCCTTCGACGTACTCCCAGCCCGCCTGGCTGCTCGAGCCGCCGTGGGCGCTGGGGTAGCTGCGCGCCTGAAAGAGCGCGTCCGAGGTTGCGATCGCCTCGATTCCGCCGCCCGCCTCGACAATCTCCTGCTCGATCGCGCTGCCGAGCGACGAGACGAACAGCTTGTGCTCGCGGTGCGCCCGCACGAACGCCGACCGCACGCTCACGTCGGCGTGCTTCATGCCCTCCTCCGCCCGCAGGCAGAGGTCGACCTTGTCGGCGATCGAGACCGAGAACGGGTCGCGCTCGAGCGGCGTGCGGTACTCCGCGGTCGTCGCCTCGACGGGCGCGAGCGAGCGCCGGTGCCGGCCGGGCGCCGCCTTCGCGAAGCCCGTCGCGCGGAGGGCAGCCTCGCGCGCGCCCTCGTCGCTCGCGCGCCGGTCGCAAGCGAACCCCCAGGCGCCGTCGACCAGAACCCGCACGCCGATGCCCTCGCTCTCGAGGTCGCTGATCTCCTCGACCTGCCCGTTCTTGGTCGCGACGAGCTG
>DATFQE010000200.1:0-2516 GCA_035264445.1 Gaiellaceae bacterium
GGCTGTAGCTCTTCTCGGAGACGACAGGCGCGAGCAGCACCTCGTTCGGATGGAGGCTCACGAGGACGCCCTCCTCTCGATGAGCTCGCGCGCGGCCTCCGTGACCAGCAGCGAGCGCGCCCAGACGACGTGCGCGACCTCAAGCTCGGACGGAACCGTTACGAGCACGCGCTCGACGTTGCGAAACGACTTGATCAGTGCGTCCTCGCCCTCGTCGGCGACCACGACGAGCGGAAACTGCTGCGACCAGCCGCCGAGGAGCTCTAGCGCCTGCTTCGTCGACGGCTCGTCGAAGCCCGCGTCGACGAACGCCAGCGTGCCTGCCGCGACGTGGGCCGAGAGCGCCGAGCGGAGAGCGGCCTTCTGGGCCTTCTTGTTCACCTTGACCGAGAAGTCGCGCGGCGTAGGCGGGAACGCGACCCCGCCGCCCGTGAACTGCGGGGCGCGGATCGTGCCGGCACGGGCGCGGCCGGTGCCCTTCTGGCGCCATGGCTTCGCGCGGCCGCCGGCCACGAGCCCGCGGCTCTTGGCGGCCCGCGTTCCGGCGCGCGCGGCGTTCATCTCCGCCCGGACGGCCTCGTGGACGAGATGCGGCTTCACCTCGGCGCCGTAGACCGCAGCCTCGAGCGTCACCTGCTTGCCGGCCTTCCCGGCCTTGTCGAGAAGTGGAGCTTTAGGCGCGGCCACGGTTCGTGTCCTCCCTGATCTCGACGAAGCCGTTCTTCGGGCCCGGCACCGCGCCCTTGAGCACGAGCAGGTTCTGCTCGGGCTCGACGCTGTGCACGGTGAGGCCGACCTGCGTGACGCGCTTGCCACCCATCCGGCCGGCCATGCGCATCCCCTTGAAAACGCGCGAGGGCGTGGCGGACGCACCCACCGACCCCCGCTGGCGGATGTTGTGCGAGCCGTGGCTCATCGGGCCCCGGCTGAAGTTGTGCCGCTTGATCGTGCCCGCGAAGCCCTTGCCGATGCCGGTGCCCGCGACCTTGACCCGGTCGCCCGGCGTGAACGCCTCGACCGTGACCGTCTCGCCGGGAGTGAGCTCGCTGCGCCCGCGCAGCTCGACGAGCCGGCGGTGCGGCTTGGCCTGGTTCTTCTTCAGGTGACCGAGCTCACCCTTGGAGAGCTTCCGCTCGGCGACCTCGTCGAACGCGAGCTGCACCGCGTCGTAGCCGTCCTCGGCCTCGGTCCGCACGGTGACGACCGGGCACGGGCCCGCCTGGACCACGGTCACAGGGGTCATCGAGCCCGTCTCCGGGTCGAAGACCTGCGTCATACCGAGCTTCTTGCCGAGGATGCCTTTCATCGATCTAGAGCTTGATCTCGATGTCGACGCCGGCGGGGAGGTCGAGCCGCATCAGCGAGTCGACGGTCTTCGGCGTGGGACTGTGGATGTCGATCAGCCGCTTGTGCGTCCGGATCTCGAAGTGCTCACGCGAGTCCTTGTCCTTGAACGGACTGCGGATCACCGTGTAGACGTTCTTCTCCGTCGGCAGCGGCACGGGACCGGTGATGGTCGCGCCGGTGCGCTGAGCAGTCTCGACGATCTGCGAGGCAGACCTGTCGAGCTGGGTGTGGTCGTATCCCTTGAGGCGGATACGGATTTTCTGCTGAGCCACCGGCGTCCTTTCTTGTTGTGACTACGGCCGTAGCCGTTACTTGACGATGTCGGTGACGACGCCGGCGCCGACGGTGCGGCCGCCCTCGCGGATCGCGAAGCGCAGGCCCTCGTCCATGGCGATCGGCTGGATCAGCTCGATGTCCATGTTCGTGTTGTCGCCGGGCATGACCATCTCCTGGCCCTCGGGCAGCTTGATCGAGCCGGTCACGTCCGTCGTCCGGAAGTAGAACTGCGGCCGGTAGCCGTTGAAGAACGGCGTGTGGCGCCCGCCCTCGTCCTTGGAGAGGACGTACACCTCGGCCTTGAAGTGGGTGTGCGGGGTGATCGAGCCGGGCTTGGCGAGCACCTGGCCGCGCTCGACCTCCTCGCGCTTGACGCCGCGGAGCAGCGCGCCTGCGTTGTCGCCCGCCTGCGCGTAGTCGAGCGTCTTCTGGAACATCTCCAGGCCCGTGACGACCGTCTTCGCGGTCTGGTCGTGGATGCCGACGATCTCGACCTCGTTGCCGGACTCGATCTTGCCCTGCTCGATGCGGCCGGTCACGACCGTGCCGCGGCCGGTGATCGTGAACACGTCCTCGATCGGCATCAGGAACGGCTTGTCGACGTCGCGCTCGGGCTCCGGGATGTACGAGTCCACGGCCTCCATGAGCTCGAGGATCTTGGGCGTCCACTCCTCGTCGCCCTCGAGCGCCTTCAGCGCCGAGACCTGCACGACCGGGACGTCGTCGCCCGGGAACTCGTACTTCGAGAGCAGCTCGCGGACCTCCAGCTCGACGAGCTCGAGCAGCTCCGGATCGTCGACCATGTCAGCCTTGTTGAGCGCGACGACGATCGCCGGCACCTCGACCTGGCGGGCGAGCAGGATGTGCTCGCGCGTCTGAGGCATCGGGCCGTC
>DATFQE010000201.1:0-3184 GCA_035264445.1 Gaiellaceae bacterium
AAAGTCCACGTGCCCGGGCGTATCGATGATGTTGATGCGGAAATCGCGCCAGAACGCCGTCGTCGCGGCAGACGTGATCGTGATGCCGCGCTCCTGCTCCTGCGCCATCCAGTCCATCGTCGCGGCGCCCTCGTGGACCTCTCCCATCTTGTGAGTGCGGCCCGTGTAATAGAGGATCCGCTCCGTCGTCGTGGTCTTGCCCGCGTCGATGTGGGCCATGATCCCGATGTTCCGGACGCGGCCGAGCGCGCTACGCGCCCCAGTTTCTGCAGCAGTCGCCATCCCGGTTACCACCTGTAGTGCGCGAAGGCCTTGTTCGCCTGCGCCATCCGGTAGATGTCGTCCTTCTTCTTGAACGCGCCGCCCTGCTGGTTGAGCGCGTCGAGGATCTCGTTTGCGAGCTTCTCCTCCATGTGCTTCTCGCGGCGCTCGCGCGCGTACTGGACGAGCCAGCGGACGGCGAGCGTGCGCGCGCGGCGTTGAGGCACCTCGACGGGCACCTGGTAGTTGGCGCCGCCGACGCGGCGCGAACGAACCTCGAGCACGGGCGTGACACTCTTGACCGCCTGCTCGAGCACCTCCAGCGGCGGCTTGCCGCTCTTGGCGCCGACGCGGTCGAGCGCGTCGTAGACGATCTTCTCGGCCGTGGACTTCTTGCCGTCCAGCATCACCTTGTTGATCACCTGCGTGACGAGACGCGAGTTGTACACGGGGTCCGGAGAGAGCTCGCGGACCTGGATCTCTGCACGGCGTGGCATTAGCGATCCTCTTCCGGGCAGATCGTGCTCTCTGGCCGCGAAAACCAAGCCAGGCTAGGACGCAATGCGCGTTCGTAGCCGGAGGCTACGGGCGCAACCGAGGACGACGCATGGCGCCGGTTTGCAGCGCGCCGGAGAGTGCGAGATGTGCGGAAGGTGTTCGCCATTTCTAGCTCGGCTTCTTCGCTCCGTACTTCGAGCGGCCCTGGCGGCGATCGCCGACGCCGGCGGTGTCGAGCGCGGCGCGAATGACCTTGTAGCGCACGCCCGGGAGATCCTTGACGCGGCCGCCGCGGACGAGCACGACCGAGTGCTCCTGCAGGTTGTGGCCCTCGCCGGGGATGTAGGTCGTGACCTCCATGCCGTTCGTGAGCCGCACGCGCGCGACCTTGCGCAGCGCGGAGTTCGGCTTCTTCGGCGTGTGCGTGTACACGCGCGTGCAGACCCCCCGCTTCTGCGGGGCGCCGCGCAGTGCAGGCGTCTTCGTCTTCGCCTTTGGCGAGACGCGGCCTTTCCTCACGAGTTGATTGACAGTCGGCATGGACTCCCGTTTTCGTGCTCGGACACAAGAAAGGTCGGCGGGCCATCCGGCCCAGCCAACCGGACGACGAAGGGTAGCAAAGGCTGGGGGGGCGTCAAATCGTCCCGCGGCCTCGTTTTTTCGCCCGATTTGGACGCGTTTCTTGCTTACAACTCGTAGCGGTCGGCGCAAAGTGCGATTACAGTGAGATCGGCGGCCTGGCGACCCAGGCAATGCGGCCTAGGGTGAGCTCGATGTCCAGACGGAGCCAGCACGAACGCGGAGCGCGGCGGTGACCACCGCACTCGTCGCCCTGGGCTCTGCCTCGGTCACGCTCGGGCTCGTAATCGTTGTGATGCTGCTCGTCCGTCGCGGTCGGCCCGAGGCGACGGCAGCCGAGTCGAGCACAGAGGTCGCGCTCGCGGTACGCGACCTGAACGCGCGGATGGACGGCCTCGTCCGCGAGCTGACCGAGGCGCTCGAGCGCTCGAGCGAGACCGACCGGCGGAACAAGCATTTCGGCGAGCTCGCGGGGTCCATCGACCTCGACGAGGTGCTGACCCGCGTGCTCGAGGCCGCGGGCGCGACGCCCGGCGCGGATGCGGCGCTCGTCACGATCGCGGGGACCGGCGGCCTGAGCAAGCCGATTGTCGCGACACTCGGGTTGTCGGCCGACGAGGCGGAGCGCCAGGCGGTCGCCGGCCCACCCGACGGTCGGCAGGTGCGCTCGGTCGCGATCTCGTACGACTACCCGGAGCCTGCGAACGGCGACGCGGATTCGCCCGGCGCCGACCCGATTCGCGCCGGCCTGGCCGTCCCGCTGCCGGGCGAGGCGTCGACCATCGGGATGCTGACGGTTTTCACCCGCTCGTCCTCGCGCACGTTCTCGCGCGACGACCGCCGCGACCTCGAGGAGCTCGCCGAGCGTGCCGGCCCCGCGATCGACAATGCACGCCGCTTCCGCGAGGCGCGGCAGCTCGCCGACCTCGATGCGCTTACGGGCCTACACAACCGGCGCTACTTCCACGACACGCTCGCGCGCGAGGTCGCGCGTGCCCACCGCTACGACCGCCGCCTCGCGCTGATCATCTTCGACCTCGACGACTTCAAGGCGATCAACGACCGGATCGGCCATCTCTCGGGGGACGCCGTGCTTGCGGACGCAGCCGATGTCATCAGCTCGGTCGTGCGGTCAGCCGACATCGCGTGCAGGGTCGGCGGCGACGAATTCGCGGTCATCCTCCCGGAGTCAGGGATGCAGGAAGCCGAGCAGCTGTACGCGCGACTCCAGCAGGAGCTCGCCCAACGCCCGCTCGCCGACGCGGGCCGGATCCGCCTGTCGGCCGGCGTGGCGGAGCTGGCGAGGGACGACGACTCGAGGTCGTTCTTCGAGCGCGCAGACGACGCGCTCTACAGCGCGAAGGAAGCCGGCAAGGGCCGCGCCGTCGCGGCCGAGGGCTCCGCCTGAGGCGCATGTCCGCTTCGGCCGTGTCTGGGGTCAGACCCCGGACGTGGCGGGAATCGCCGTGTCCGTTTCGCAGGCAGCCGCGAAGCTGCGGGCAACGAGTTTCGCGGCCATGACCTTCGAGCCGTGTCCGGGGTCAAACCCCGGACGGCGCCGAAAACGACGCGAGGCCGGGCATCGCCCGGCCTCGCTGAGTACCGCTGTCGCTAGCGCTTAGGACTCGTCGCTAGGCGAGTCGACCTCCGGGATCTCGGTCGCCTCGCCCGCCTCGTGGCCGTTGCCGCCGTCGGTCGTGCCCGGCTGACCGCCGAAGTCGAGCGAGATGCCCGCGATCGAGGCGCCGTCGCCGCCGTCTGCTCCGATCTCCTGGAGCGCGGCCAGCAGCGTCTCGCGCTCGTACGAGTCGCGGGGCACCTTGTCCGACGGGGAGATCTCGATCCC
>DATFQE010000202.1:0-10924 GCA_035264445.1 Gaiellaceae bacterium
AGGGCGAGGACGACCTTGACGACGTCCTCGCCCCAGCGCCGGCGGGTGGCACGCAGGCGGACTGCGCTTGCAGTGACCTCCTGTGCCGCCATGCCTCGTCTAACTAGGAGCCGTAGGCTTGATCGCCGTGTTGTACTGACGCTTCGCCTTGCGCAGCTGCGCGGGCGTCAGCGACACGAACTTGGCCGTCTTCGCGATCTTCTTCTCGTTGACGATGATGTACTTGATGAACGCCTTCTGGACCGATTTCTTGAAGGAGTCGCGCTTCACGTAGACGAAGAGCGCCCGCGAGAGCGGCTTGTACGTCCGGCTCTGCACGCTCTTGCTGCTCGGAGCGACGCAACCGCCGCCGCCGTCGACCTTGATCAGCTTCAGCTTGCCGGTGTTCTCCTCGTAGTACGAGTAGCCGAAGTAGCCGAGGCCGCCGCGGTCACCCGCGACGCCGCGGACGAGCACGTTGTCGTCCTCGCTCGCGCTGTAGTCGGAGCGGCTCCGGCGAGCGGTCCCGTTGATCTTCTCCGTGAAGAACTCGAACGTGCCCGAGTCGGTCCCCGGCCCGTAGAGCTTGAGCGGAACATCGGGAAAGCCCGCGCGCACGTCCCTCCAGCTGTCGACCTTCGAGCCGCGGTCCCAGATCCTCTTCAGCTCTTCGACGGTCAGACAGTTGGCCCAGGTGTTGGCCTTGTTCGCCACCAGCGAGATGCCGTCGTTGGCGATCAGGAACTGGATGTAGCGGACTCCCCCGTCCTGGCATTTCTTCGCCTCCGAGTACTTGATCGGCCGCGACGCGTTCGACATGTCCGTCTCGCCCTTGCAGAAGCGCTCGAAGCCTCCGCCGGTGCCCGAGATCCCGACCGTGATCTTGGCGCCCTTGTTGGCGCGCCCGAACCCTTCTGCCGCCGCGGTCGCAAACGGCCCGACCGTGCTGGAGCCGTCTGCCGTCAGCGTCCCGGATACGAACGGGAGCGCCGAGCCGGTCGCCACCCACGCCGTAGCCGCGAGCACCGCCACGCCCAGGACCAGCGAGGCCCTCGTGACGCACTTACGCATGTGTAGTCCCCCTTGATCCATCGGTTGTCGGGTCCGTGCGATCGTGGCCGGACCGCGGCCCTCCCTGGGCATCAGGGCTGTGAAGGAGCGGGGAAGAAGTGGTGAAGACCGCCGTCATTCGGAACCCGCGTCGATACCGGCTCCCTCGATCGCCGTGAGCGACTTCGTCGCCTGCTCCTCCGTGAGCGGGACGAAGAGCGCGCTCCGCGCGAGCGAATCCTGGTTCTCGAGCAGGAAGGTCAGGAACGAGCTGACCTCGAGGCGTTCCTCGAGTGCGTCGGCGGCCACGTACACGAACAGCGGCCGCGCCAACGGCTTGTAGCTGCTGTCCTGGACCGTCTCGGCCGAGGGCTCGACGCAGCCGTCGCCGCCGTCCACCGCGATCGCTTTCAGTTTGCCCTTGTTCTGCTCGACGTACGAGAGGCCGATGTAGCCGAGTGCGCCGTCGCCGCCCGAGACGCCGTTGACGATCACGTTGTCGTCCTCGGTCGCCGAGTAATCGGACCGGCTCGCGCCTTCCTCGCCGACGATCGCGCCGGTGAAGTAGTCGAACGTGCCCGAATCCGTGCCCGGCCCGTACAGCTCGATGTGCTCGTCCGGGAACGAGGGGTCCAGGTTCTTCCAGCTGCGGACCTTCGAGCCCGGCTGCCAGATCTTCTTGAGCTGATCGACCGTCAGGCAGTCGACCCAGTCGTTGTCGGCGTTCACCACCACGCTCAAGCCGTCGTTCGCGACCTGAAGCTCGCGGTAGGCGACGCGCTTTTTCCGGCAGGCCGCTTTCTCCTCGTCCTCGATCGCGCGCGATGCGTCGGACAGGTCCGTCTCGCCGGCACAGAAGCGCTCGAAGCCGCCGCCCGTCCCGGAGACGCCGACGCTGATCTTCACGCCCGGCTCCTGCTTGCGGAAGCGCTCGGCGGCGAGCGTGACGAGCGGTGCGACGGTGCTGGAGCCGTCGGCCTGGATGCGTCCGCTGAGCGCCTCCTCCTCGAAGCCGCCGACCGCCTCCTCCTCGCTCTGCGTGGTCGTCGGGGCGGCATCGGACGGGCGCTCACGGCCGCAGCCGGCCAGGAGAAGCGCGAGCAGGGCGAGCGTTGCCGCAACGGCGCGCATGCGCTCGATTGTCTCGCCGCGCCGCGGCAGTCAGGCTTCGGTCAGGTGAACATCTGGTGACGGTCCGGTGAACGCTCGAAGCGGCAGGTGATCACGAGCCCGCCGTCAGGGCCGGCCGCGGCGGCCTCGATCGTCCCGCCTGCCTGTGTCACCACGTGCTTCACGATCGCGAGGCCGAGCCCGGTTCCTCGGGACGCGCGCGCACGGTCGGTCCGGTAGAAGCGTTCGAAGAGACGCGGAAGGTCGTCTTCGCCTACGCCGACTCCGTCGTCGGCGGCGCGCAGCTCACCGTCCCCGATCGTGATCGTGAACGTCGCCCCCGGGCCGGCGTAGCGGATCGCATTGCGGGCGAGGTTCTCGACGACGACGCGAAGCATCCGTGGGCGCATCGGCAGCTCGGCCCGATCGTCGCCTTCTGCGCGGAGCGTCACGCCAGCCCGCGCCGCGGATTCCGAGAGCTCGGCCAGGACTTCGCCGGCGACCGGAAGAGCGCGCGTCGAGCCGAGAGCGACGACCGTGCGCCCGGTCTCCAGCTCGCTCAGGAAGAGCACGTCGTCGATCAGCTCGCCGATCTGCTCGACTTCGCCGCGCGCCTGCTCGACGAGCGGCCGCGCATCCTCGCCCGGGAGCAGCGCCGTGTCGAGCAGCGCGAGCAGACGGGCAAGCGGCGTCCTGAGCTCGTGCGAGACCGACGCGGTGAAACCGGCGCGAAGCTCCTCGAAGGCCTCACGCGCCCCGGGCGACCCGAGATACACGAGGCTCTCGCCGTCGCCGAGCGGGATCCGGCTCGCGTCCGCCAGCTCTCCCGGCAACGGCCTTCCCTCCGCAAGACCCTCGATTGCAGCTCGCGCACGGCGGCTCGCCGCAGCGACGCACCCGTCGCGGTCGAGGACGACCACGATCTCGGGACTGTGCTCGATCGCGAGGCGACCGCGTTCCGCCTCGCGTGCCAGCTCGTCTCTTTCGCCTGCGCTCCGCGTCCTGGTCACCCGTCTGCGCCACATCGAATGCCAGTATCCGGAACCGATGAGGTGAACGGCTGGTGTAAAAGTGGTGACCGATTCGCGTCGGCCGGCGTCTCTCCCGCAGAATCGCGTAGATGGCGAAGGTCCTGATCGTCGAGGACGACGAGGTGATCGCGCAGGGTATGGCCCGCCACCTCCAGGAGGCCGGCTTCGACGCGTCGACGGTCGTGCGCGGAGACGCAGGGCTCGCACGACTCCGGTTCGAGCGTCCCGATGTCTGCGTCCTCGACCTGATGCTGCCCGGCCGCGACGGCTGGAACCTGATCGAGACGGCGCGCGGCGAGGGGATCGGCACTCCGATCGTCGTGGTGAGTGCGCGCGGCACCGAGCATGACCGCGTCCACGCGCTGGAGCTCGGCGCCGACGACTACCTCGTCAAGCCGTTCTCGATGAAGGAGCTCGTCGCGCGTGTGCGAGCCGCAGCGCGGCGCGGCGTCCGGGCCGAGGAGGAGCAGCGCGGTGGGCCGCTGGAGATCGAGGAGCTGCGCATTTCACCCGACGACGTGCAGGCGTACGTGCACGGGGAGAGCGCCGAGCTCACCCCGACGGAGTTCCGGCTGCTCTACACGCTCGCCCTGTCGCGAGGCCGCGTCGTGACCCGCGACGAGCTGCTGCAGAAGCTCTGGGGCCGGCGCGAAGGCCATCGCGACCGGACGGTGGACGTGTTCGTGCGCAAGCTCCGCGAAAAGATCGACCGGCGCGCGAAGGATCACACGTTCATCCAGACACGCTACGGGGTCGGCTACAAGCTGGAGCCCGAGGCGAAAATCGAGGTCTAGACGGCGTCGTTCAGCGCCGCGACGACCTGGCGATCGCCGTCCCACGTCAGCTCCTCGATGGCCCGGGAGAGCGGCAGCCAGCGAAGCTCGTCGACCTCGGTCGCCGGGGCGGCCTCGCCGCCCATGCTGCGCATCGCCCAGTAGCGAACGACCTTCGGCCGGTCCCGTCCGTCGCGATACCGCGTCGACGGAAGCTCGAACATGAGCTCGGCCTGAAGGCCCGTCTCCTCGTCCACCTCCCTGAGGGCGCATTCCTCGTCGCTCTCGCCGCGACGGACGTGTCTACGAGGCCGGCGGCGAGTCAGCCGCCTCGAACAGCTCGTCGGCGGTGGGCTCCTCGATCGCGTGGGGAAGGAGCGCAGACACGCCACCCGCGTCCTCCGCGAGGGCGAGGATCGCCGACGCGAAGACATCGTCCTCGCGCGAGTACTCGCTGGTGAAGTCGCACGCGCCGTTCAGCTCGAGCACGACATAGCCTCCGGCCGGGGTCGGGAGGAGATCCACGCCGACGAGCTTCCCGTCGACCGCCTCGGCCGCAGCGATCGCGAGCGCGGACGCCTCGGCGGGCGGCTCGAAGACCGGCGTTCGCACGGCCCCGAGCGCGACGTTCGTCCGCCACTCGCCGGGAGCGGCGACGCGGCTGACGGCGCCGATGACGCGTCCGGCCGCGACGATCAGGCGCAGGTCCCAGCCGCGCGGCGGAATCAGGTCCTGGACGATCGCGCCCTGGGTCCTGAACCAGGGCTTTTCGGGCAAGAGCTCGAGGCACCGCTCGAGCGCGGGGCCGTCGTCGCAGCGAAAGACGTCCGCGCCCCAGCTTCCCCACCGAGGCTTGATGACCACGGGCGGCTCGAGCGGCGGCGCCTCGTCGGCCGTGAAGATCGTCGTCGCGGGGTGCGGGATCCCGGCCTGGAAGAACTCGCGGGCGGTCAGGAGCTTGTCGTGGGCGGCGAGGAGGGTGCGCGGGCCGTTCAGGAGCCGGACGCCCCGCGTGGTCAGGCGACCGAGCTCCGAGACGCCGTCGTCGACGCCGTCGAGCGTCGGCTTGACGTCGAGCCGACCGAGCGCGACATCGCCCGGGCCGAGCCGGTCGAGCGCCTCCTGCGGGGTCAGGATGAGCGACTCCGCTCCGGGCCAAGGGCGCGAAGCGAGCGCCAGGTTGGTCTCCGTCCTGCGCTGGGCGACGAGCGCGAAGATCATGCGGCCGCGGAAGTGTAGGGGTTACGAGTTCTCGGCGGTGGGGCTGGACACCACATCGATTCCCTTAGGCCTCCTGATGGGCGCGAGCCCTCCGCTCGCGTGCTCGTGAATTGTGCTGCATGACTCTAAGAATTTGCAAGGGAATTTCGTTCACCACTCGTTCACGCTCGGTTCACCGAGCGTGAACCGTGGGCCCGGCCCGCGGCGGCTAGCGCTCTTTTCCACAGGTGTGGAAAGACGTGTGAGCCGCCGTGCACCGAACTTTCACAACCGGCGGCCGCCGGCGATGGTTTGATGACGAGATGCGGTCCCGTGCAGCCGCGATCGGCGTCGCGGCGCTCGTTGCCGTGGCGGCGATCGCCGTCGTCGCCCTGGGCGCGGGCGAGGAGCCCGGCGCGCTCACGAACTGGCAGGCCCTCGTGCTCGGCCTCGTCCAGGGCGTGACCGAGCTGCTGCCGATCTCGTCGTCGGGCCACCTCATCCTCGTCCCCTGGCTCGCCGACTGGCAGTACCTGAAGGAGCACGACGAGTTCAACCAGACGTTCGACGTCGCGCTCCATCTCGGGACGCTGATCGCCGTGGCGGCGTACTTCCGGAACGACATCGCGCGGCTCATCGCGGCGTTCCTACGTTCGGTTCGCCACAGGCGCATCGAGGGCGCGGAGGAGCGGACCGCCTGGTTCATCGCGGCGGCGACGGTGCCGGCGGCGCTGATCGGCGCGGCGGGCGAGAGCTTCATCGCCGACCGGCTCGGCGAGCCCTGGCAGATCGCGATCTTCCTCGCGGCGGGCGCCGTCCTGCTCTGGGTCGCCGACCGACGGCCGCAGACCCGCCACATCGACGACCTCACGCTGGGACGCTCGTTCGCGGTCGGTCTCGCGCAGGCCGTGGCCCTCGCACCGGGCGTGTCTCGCTCGGGCATCACGATCACGGCCGGCCGCTTCCTCGGCCTCGACCGGGACTCGGCGGCCCGGTTCTCGTTCCTGCTGCTCGTCCCGATCACGCTCGGCGCGGTGCTCTTCAAGGGCCTGACCGACGTCGTGCTCGGCGAGCTGCCGCCCGGGTCGGCCGGCCCCTTCTTCGTCGGCGTCGTCGCCTCGGCCCTGAGCGGCTTCGCGGCGATCGTCTTCCTGCTGCGGTACGTGCGGACGCACTCGTACGACGTCTTCGTCGTCTACCGGCTCGTGGTGGCGGCGATCATCCTCCTGCTGATCGCGACCGGGGTGCGCGAGGCCGGCTTCTAGCGTTTCGGCGCGGGCGGCGGGGGAACGGAGACCGCCGTGCCCGAGTACGGCTACGCCCTTTCGTCCGAGGAGCATCCTCCGAGCGACCTCGTGCGCAACGCCAAGGCAGCGGAGGACGCCGGCTTCACGTTCGCGCTCGTCAGCGACCACTACCACCCGTGGGTCGACGCGCAGGGTCACAGCCCGTTCGTCTGGAGCACGATCGGCGCGGTTGCACAGGCCACCGACCGGATCGTCCTCGGGACGGGCGTCACGTGCCCGATGATCCGGATCCACCCGGCGATCATCGCCCAGGCGGCGGCGACGTCGGCCGCGCTGATGCCGGGACGCTTCTTCCTCGGCGTCGGCAGCGGCGAGAACCTCAACGAGCACGTCCTCGGCGACAAGTGGCCCGCAGCCGACGAGCGGCTCGAGATGTTCGAGGAAGCGATCGAGGTCATCCGCCTGCTCTGGGAGGGAGGCTTCCAGAGCTTCCGCGGCGACTTCTACGACGTCGAGCAGGCTCGGATCTACACGCTGCCGGACGAGCCGCCGCCGCTCGCGATCGCCGCGTCGAAGCCGCTGGCCGCCGAGCTCGCCGGCCGGCTCGGCGACGCGTTCATCGGCGTGGCACCGGACGCCGAGGTCGTGGCCAAGTTCGACGAAGCCGGCGGGTCGGGCAAGCCGAAATACGGTCAGGTCACGGTCTGCTGGGCCGAGTCGGAGGAGGCCGGCCGCAAGACGATCGCGGAGGTCTGGCCCAACGCCGGCCTGAAGGGCGACCTCTCGCAGGAGCTCGCTACCCCGGTCCTGTTCGAGCAAGCGTGCGAGCTCGTGCGCGAGGAGGACCTCGAGTCGCTACCGGCAGGCCCCGACCCCGAGCCGTACGTGCAGGCGGCGCGCGAGTACGAGCAGGCGGGCTTCACGCACATCTACTTCCACCAGATCGGCCGCGACCAGGAGGGCTTCTTCCGCTTCTGGCGCGAGCAGCTTCAGCCGCACCTCTAGGCGTCGGGGAAACCAGGTTTCCCCCGTGCTAAGGGCCGAGGCGCCGGATGCGCCAGCCGTCGCCGTCCCGCTCGTAGCGGAAGCGGTCGTGGAGGCGGTCTTCGTCGTGCACCCAGAACTCGTAGGCGTCGGGCACGACCCGGAGCCCGCCCCAGGCGTCCGGAAGCGGCGGGTCGTCGCCGAACCGGGCCCGTGCCTCGGCGACGCGCGCCTCCAGGTCGGCCCGGCTCTCGACCGGCTCGCTCTGCGGCGAAGCGAGCGCCGAGAACCGCGCCGCGACCGGCCGGGTGCGGAAGTAGGCCTCCGAGTCTTCGCGGCTCGTCCGCTCCACGGTCCCCTCGATCCGAACCTGACGCCCCGGCTCGCGCCAGTAGAAGAGCAGCGCGGCGCGCGGATTCGCCTCCATTTCGCGCCCCTTTCTGCTGCCGTAGTTCGTGTGGAACACGAACCCGCGCTCGTCGAACCCCTTCAGGAGGACCATGCGCACCGAGGGCCGGCCCGATGCGTCCGCGGTCGCGAGCGCCATCGACTCGCGCCCACCGGGTGCCTCCTCGAACCAGGCGCGGAACTGCTCGAGCGGGTCAGGGACCACGTCGCGCTCGTCCATTGCGGTCAGTCTCGCAGCGGCACGAGACGGGCGGCCGTCGCCTTGAAGGACGCGACGACGGGCTCGCCCGGCGCCAGCTCGAGCCGATCCGCGGACGCCGCCGTCACCTCCGCCGTCAGCGGGCCGACCCGCACGCGGACGCGGTTTCCGACGGGGAACAGCGACGCGACGACGCCCGGGAGGTGGTTGAGAGCCGACTCGTCGCTGGTCGCGGTCCGCGCGATCGTCACCTCCCACGGCTGGACGACCACGCCGACGCGGCCGGATCCGGCCTCCGTCGACAGCACGGTGCCGCCGGCCTCCAGCACCACCGCCGTCAGTCCGTTCGCGACGGGTCGTGCGTGACCCGGGAGCAGGTTGCCGCCGGTCAGGCTCGCCACGAACGGGTCGGCCGGGGAGTCGACGAGCTCAGCGGCGGAACCCAGCTGAAGCAGCCGTCCGTCGAGCAAGACGCCGATCCGGTCGGCCAAGACGACGGCGTCCTCGAAGTCGTGCGTCACCAGCAGCGCGGGCAGCGCGAACTCGCGCAGCACCTCGCGCAGCTCCAGGCGTACCGACGACCGCGTGTGCGCGTCGAGCGCCGACAGCGGCTCGTCGAGAAGGAGCACGTCCGGGTCGCGGGCGAGCGCCCGCGCGAGACCGACGCGCTGGCGCTCCCCGCCTGAGAGGTCCCGCGGCCGCGCGCGCGCGAGGTGCGCGATCGCGAAGCGCTCGAGCAGATCGTCGGCGCGGCCGTTCCCACCGAACGCGACGTTGGCGCGCACGCGTAAGTGCGAGAAGAGGGCGTAGTCCTGGAAGACGTAGCCGACCGGCCGCTCCTCGGGCGGCCGGTTCACTCCGCGGCTCGCGTCGAACCAAACGTCGTCGCCGAGGCGGATCCGGCCCGCGTCGGGTCGCGCGAGACCGGCCACGAAGCGCAGGACGGTCGTCTTGCCGGCGCCGGAGGGCCCGACCAGCGCGACTGTCTCCGAGCCGACCTCCAGCTCGAGCGCTAGCCGGAACGAGCGAAGCGCGGCGGCGACGTCCAGACCGAGGGCGCGCGTGCCGAGACCACCTTCACGGAGAGGAGGATCGCCCCGCTCACCAGCACGAGCAGGGCGCTGATCGCGAGCGCGGCGTCGAGGTTGACGTCGAACTCCTGGTAGATGGCGAGCGAGACCGTCTGGGTCACGCCCTGGAGGCTGCCGGCGAACATGATCGTGGCGCCGAACTCACCGAGACCGCGCGCGAACGCCATCGCCGCGCCCGCGCTCAGGCCGCCGCCCGCCAGCGGCAGCGCCACGCGCACGAACGTCCGCGCCGGCCCCGCACCCAGCGTGCGGGCGGCGTCGAACATCGTCTCGTCGACGGACTCGAACGCCGCGATCGCCGTGCGTACGTAGAACGGGCTCGCGACGAACGTCACGGCGCAGACCACCGCGAGCTGCGTGAAACCCACGGAGACCCCCGCCGCATCGAGCGTGCCCCCGAGCAGCCCCTGCCGGCCGAAGGCGACGAGCAGACCGATCCCGGCCACTGCCGGCGGCAGCACCAGCGGCAGCTCGAGCAAGGTGACGACGAGCGCACGGCCCCGGAAGCGCCGCGTCGCGAGCAGGTACGCCGACGGCGTGCCGAACAGCACGATCAGCCCGAGCGCGATCGCGTTCGTCTTCAGCGTCACGCGCGCGGCGTCGAGCGCCACCTCGCTGCCGAGCTGGTCGAGCAACCGGCCGGGTGAGACCTCCAGGAAGATGGCGAGCACCGGGAGCAGCAGGAACGCAGCCGTGACGGTCAACGCGAGCGCCAGCAGAGCCGTGAAGGCGAACCGCCTCACGGGACGGTGAAGCCGGCGTTCCTCAACAGACGCTTCGCGCGCCGCGTCGCGAGCGACGCGACATACCCGCGCGCGGCCGCCCGCGAGCGGCTCGCCCGGACGACTGCGACCTGGTAGCTGATCGCGGGCTGCGCCCAGGCCGGGATCGACACGGCGCGGAGGCGGCCACCCGCCGCCCGTACGTCGGTCCGGTAGACGAAGCCCGCGTCGGCCTCCCCCACCGCCAGCTTGCCGACGATGGTCTTCACGTCCGGCTCCTGGCTCACGGCCTTCTCGAGGACGCTCGCCAGGCCGAGCCTGCGCAGGACGCGACGCGTGTAGTCGCCGATCGGGACGGACGCCGTTCCCACCACGAGCTGCACCTTCTTGTCGCGCAGGTCCCAGACGGTGCGGATGCCTGCCGGGTTCGAGCGAGGGGCCGCGAGCACGAGGGCGTTCGACGCGAACGTCCGCGGCCGCTCGACGAGGCCGGCGCGGTAGAGCTCCCGCGCGTACGACGGCGCGGCCGAGACGAACACGTCCGCGGGGGCGCCTTGCCTGATCTGGAAGGCGAGCTGGTTCGACCCCGCGAAGCTGTAGCCGGGCCTGCCGTCGATCGCGGGCAACACGTCGGTGAGCGACGACGCCGCAAAGACGGTCAGACGAGCCTGGTCGGCAGCGCCGCCGGCCGGCACCACGACGAGCGCGACGGCGAGGACCGCGACCGCAACCCGCCTCACCGCTCGACCATGACCGACGTCGCCTTCACGACCGCGGAGGCGCGCATGCCCTCGCGTAGGCCGAGCTGCTCGGCGGCAGCCCGCGTGATGATCGCGACCGCCCGCGCGGGCTCCGTCACGTCGATCTCGACCTGCGCGAGCAGGCCGTCCACCTCGATCGACCGCACGACGCCGGTGAAGCGGTTGCGGGCGCTGAGCGCCTCGTCGGCGTCTCCGCGCAGGCGCTCCACCTCCTCGGCCGGGACGACGCGCCGGTTCGCGCTGTCCCGATCGGTGCGGATGCGCCCGGCGCGATCCCACCGCCGCAAGGTGTCCAGGCTGATCCCGAGCGCGCGAGCCGCCTCCTGCGCCGTGTAGCTCTCCCTCTGCCTAGGCATCGCCTAGGCACCC
>DATFQE010000203.1:0-2279 GCA_035264445.1 Gaiellaceae bacterium
GTGTCGTTCTGGTTCCACTGGGTCTGGGCGCCCGGGAAGGCCGGGATCCCGTTGGCGTACGAGTTCTTCGCGGCAACGAAGTCGTCGAGCTCGCCCGTGTAGAGGGCAGCGCCCTGCGCCGTGAAGTCGCCCGGGGCGCCGCAGCCCGGGAAGGCCGGGTTGCCGGCGACGGTGCCCTTTTCGACGGTCAGGTTGACGTAGTCGGCGACCGCGCCGACCGAGGCCGTGGGCGTGTACAGCCGGACGTCGGCCGCACGGGTTCCGCCGTAGGTCAGCTTGATGCAGCGCTCGACCGTCGTGCCGGGCGCCTGGTTGCTGACCGTGTACATCGCGGAGCCGGCGTCGTTGTCGTCGACGAAGACGGTGCCGGCCGCGAACGAGTTGCCGCTGTTCGTAGTGGTGCTGCTGAACGCCGAGAACGTGCCGAACCCGGCGAGTGCGCTCGTCGCTCCGATCAAGAGAAGCGTGAGCAGAAGCTTCCTGTGTCTCGCAGTCATCGCAGTGGACTCCTTAGGCCGCAGTCGAACGGATGGCGATACCGCCACAGACAGACCTTCGGCGCGGAGCCGGGCGGTGATGTCCCCCGTTCGGACGTAACCCGTTCACCCGAACGGGGGATTACCTGGAGTAACCTCGCGAACGTGGGGGAGCGCGAGTGGTGGCTGCGCGCGGCGCTCGTGCTGTGGGATCCGCGAGGCGTCTTCGAGGCGATGCGCCGCGACGGAGCCGACGAGCGGCAGGAGGCGGCGGCCGCTCTCGTCGGCCTCGCCGGGCTGTTCGCGGTGCTTTCGACGCCGCGCTTCGCGGGGCTGCTGGACGAGCCCGAGGTGGACGGGTGGTCCGTCGCCGTCTTCGCCTTCATCGGGGCGGCGGCGTACGGCTTCGTCGGCTACTTCGTGCTCGGCGCCGCGCTCAAGCTCGCGTCGGGCGCCCCGTACCGCCTGGCGCGGCACGTGGTCGCCTATGCCGCCGCACCGCTCGCGCTCGGCGTGCTCTTCCTGTGGCCCGTTCGCCTCGCCGCGCACGGCAGCGATCTCTTCCGTGCGGGAGGCGCCGACGAGGGCGCCGACGGGACGTTCTTCGCGCTCGCCGACCTCGGCCTGGCGCTGTGGTCGGCCGGCCTGCTCGTCGCCGGGGCGCGATACGCCTTCCGGCTCTCATGGGCGAGGGCGGCGGCCGTTTCGGTGCTGCCGTTGACGCTAGCCGGGCTGGCCGTGTGGCTCGACCGGTTCCAGTAACCCGCTGTTGAAGGCTTCCAACTCGCCGTCTGGCATCGAGTAGCCGTGCTGCTCCTCGGGGAAGCGGCCCGCGCGGACGTCCTCCGCGTACTTCTCGAGCGCCGCACGGATCTCGTCGGCGAGGGCGGCGTAGCGCTTGACGAAGCGGGGCGCGCGGGCCTCGTACAGGCCGAGCAGGTCGTGGTAGACGAGCACCTGGCCGTCGCAGCCGGCGCCCGCGCCGATCCCGATCGTCGGGATGGTGAGCGTCCGGGTGATCCGGGTCGCGACCGGCGATGGGACCGCCTCGAGCACGAGCGCGAAGCAGCCGGCCTCCTCGAGCGCGATCGCGTCCTCGACCAGCCTCCGCGCCTTCTCGGCGGTGCGGCCCTGGGCCTTGAAGCCGCCGAGCATCGTCGCGGACTGCGGGGTCAGCCCGATGTGGCCCATGACTGGAATGCCCGCGCCGACGAGTGCGCGCACGCGAGCGAGCATGGGGCCGGCGCCTTCCAGCTTGACGGCGTCGGCGCCGGCCTCCTTGACGAACCGGATCGCGTTCCGGAGCGCCTCCTCGTCGGAGACCTGGAAGGAGCCGAAAGGCATGTCGGCGACGACGAGCGGCCGCCGCGCGCCGCGCGTGACCGCGCGCGTCAGCACCAACATCTCGTCCATCGTGGCCGGCACCGTCGAGTCGTGACCGAGGACGACCATCGCGGCCGAGTCGCCGACGAGCACGACGTCGATCCCGGCTCCGTCGGCGAAGCGCGCTCCGGGGGCGTCGTACGCCGTCACCATCACGATCCGGTCCCCGCGTCGCTTCATCTCGGCGAGCTCGGTCAGCGGCAGCTTGCCGGTGGTGTCGGGGCGTGTGGTCATGCGGGGTCTCCTTCCAGGACGACGTTGTCGATGAGGCGGGTGTTGCCGACGCGAACGGCGGCCGCGAGGACGCGCGGCTCGAAGTCGGCGACCTCGAGGTAGTCGACCTCGAGGCCGTCGAGGAGGACGCGGGCCTGCTCGCGGTCGCGCGTGGCGAGGGCGCGCGGAAGCGCGAGCGCCTGCTCA
>DATFQE010000204.1:0-5587 GCA_035264445.1 Gaiellaceae bacterium
TCGTTGACGAGCGCCATCGCGATCATCACGCGCTGCCGCATGCCGCCCGAGAACTGGTGCGGGTAGTCGTCGACCCGGCGCTCGGCGCGCGGGATGCCGACGGCCTTGAGGAGCTCGAGCGCCCGCAGCTTCGCCTGTCGCTTCGAGACGTCGCGGTGCAGCTGGACCGCCTCGACGAGCTGCTTCCCGATCGTGTGGACCGGGTTCAGCGACGTCATCGGGTCCTGGAAGATCATCGCGATGTCGTTGCCGCGGATGTCTCGCAGGCGCCTCTTCGGCGCCGTGATCAGGTCCTCGCCGTTGAAGAGCGCCTCCCCACTCGTGATCGCGCTCTTCTTCGCGTTCAGGCCCATGATCGTCAGGCAGGTGACGCTCTTGCCCGAGCCGGACTCGCCGACGATCCCCAGCGTCTGGCCCTTCTCGACCTCGAAATTGACGCCGTCGACGGCCTTGACGATGCCGTCGTCGGTGCGGAAATACGTCCTCAGATCGCGGACTTCGAGAAGGGCCATGGTTGTTTACGAGAGCCTGATTCGCGGGTCGATGACAGCGTAGAGCAGATCGACTGCCAGGTTGAAGACGATGATCGCGATCGTCGCGAATACGACGATGCCCTGCACGGTTGGCAGATCGAATCCCTCCAATGCGGTCACGGCCGTCTTCCCGATTCCCGGTAAGCCGAAAACCGATTCGGTGAAGATCGCGCCTCCCATCGCGAGGCCGATGTCCATCCCGAGCATCGTCACCACGGGCAGCATCGCGTTCCGGAGCACATGGGAGCGCATGACGATCGTCTCCGAGGCGCCCTTGGCCCGCGCGGTCCGCACGTAATCCTCGTTCATCGCCTCGAGGACGTTCGCGCGGATCATGCGCACGTAGAGCGCGGCGAAGAGGACCGCGAACGTGATCCAGGGCAGGATCATCGCGTGCGCCCACTGGACCGGCCCGCCGCACGCCGTGGACGGGTTGACCAGGTCGCAGTAGCCGCCTAGCGGCGTCAGCCCGAGCTTGAAGCCGATGAAGTAGGACAGGAGCAGCCCGAGCCAGACCGGGTGAGCTGAGATCCCGATCAGCACGAACACCATCGCCCCTCTGTCTAACAGCGATCGTGGCCGTAGGGCCGAGAGGATTCCGATGGGCAAGGCGATGAGCATCCACAGGATGGCGCCACCGATCACGAGCGAGATCGTGACGGGCGCGGCCGCCTTGACGATGTGGTTGACCTCCTGCCGCGTCGCGAACGAGCGGCCCAGCGACGGCTCCTTCAGCTCGGGCTTCGCGCCGTCGAACGTGATGGGCGCCAGCTGGCCCAGGAAGCGCAGGTACTGCTGCCAGATCGGCTCGTCGAGGTGCAGGAACTTGCGGGCGCGCTCGACGGCGTCGGGCGGCGCCTGCGGGCCCGCGACGAGCCGCGCGGGCTCGGCCGGCACGAGGAAGAAGATGATGTACGAGACCATCGTGACGGCGATGAAGAGCACCAGGGCCCACAGAATTCGCCTGACGAGATACCTGAGCACTCGCGTCTCCTTGGTCGGACCCGCCGGAACGGGCGCGTCAGCTTACCGCAGGGATGTGTTCCCCAGCGGCACAGAACTAAGACGCGAAAGCCCTCTAGAAGTTGTCAAGAGGGGTTCGTGGGGAGCATGGGTTCCCCGCGTGGAAAACGAGCGGGGCGCCTTTCGGCGCCCCGCTTTGGATCCAACGTGTGGACGTGCTACTTCTTGCAGAGGCCTGCGAGGTCAACCTCGTAAACCGGCTGGTAGAAGAAGCAACCCGTCTCCTTCGAGACGAGCAGGCGGGTGTTGTCCGTGATGTACGACGCCAGCGGAGCCGCGTTCTTGGCCAGATCCTGGTCCAAGTTGCCGAAGGCGCGGTAGCGGGCCTGGCCGACGAGGCTGGCCGCAGCCGCGATCTTCTTGTTGTACGCGGGGCTGTTGAAGTACGAGAAGTTCACGTTGTTGGCAGGCCGGATCGTCGTCCCGTCGAGCAGGAAGATGAAGTCGTACGGGTCGAAGTAGTCCATGTGCCAGCCCTCGAGGCTCATGTCGAAGGGCTCGCCACGGGTACCGGTCTTCGTGAACTGGACAGCACGCGGGAAGGGGCGGATCTCCATGTCGAGACCGATCGCCTTCAGGTTGTCCTGCACGATCTGGGCCGTCGGAAGGCACGGGCCCGTGTTGCAGGTGTAGAAGACGCCCTTACCGCCGCGGGTGTTGCCCTGAGCGAGCGAGCGCGCCCGGGCCACGTTCGGCCGGGACGGGTAGATCGCCGCGTTCTTGAACCCGCGCATCGTCGGCGGCATGTACTGGTCGTTGATAACGCCCGCGTACGCACCGCGCTGGTTGATCATCGCGATCCGGTCGATCGCGAAGTTGACGGCCTTCTTCAGGCCGACGTTGCCGGCGGCGCTGCCGCCGAACAGAGGCCGGTCATGGTTCATCGCCAGGTAGCGGAACGCGGCCGACGGGTTGACGAAGTACTGACCCGGAGAAGCCTTCCGGACGCCGTACTTCTGACCCAGCTCCGCGTGCGCCGCCGGCGGAACCGGCCCGTGGTCGGTCTTGTTCGCCTCGATGTTCAGGCGGATGGTTGCCAGAGGCAGACCGATGTCGTAGTCGAAGCGGTTGATGTTGTGCGGCCGCGGGCCCCTGTAGAAGCGGTTCCGCAGCAGCGTGATCGAGCGCTTCGGCTCCCAGGCCGCGATGTAGTACGGGCCGGAGGTGACGACAGGCGCGCCAACCCCGTCAGGGTTGATCGGCATGTTCGTCGGGATCGGCGCGAAGAACGGCATCGCAAGCCGCGAGAGCAGGTCAGGAGCCCGCTTCGTCAGCTTGATCTGCAGCTTGTACGGCGACAGAACCTTGACGCCGGTTGCCTTCGTCGCCTTGCCGTCGATGACGGCCGAGGCACCCACGATGTCCTCGATGAACGGCTGAGCCGGCGAGGCCATCTTCGGGTTGAGGTCGCGGTTGATTGCAGCCGCGTAGTTGGCGGCGGTGACCTTCTTGCCGTTGCTGAAGCGGTACGTCTTCTTCAGCGTGAACGTGTAGGTCTTGCCGTTCTTCGCGATGCGCGGCATGCCCTGCGAGACCTCAGGCACCAGGCGCGAACCGCGCGGGGCGGCTGCGTCCGGATAGTTCATGAGCATCGAGTGTGACGCGTACATGATCTGCCACGAGATCGTGTAGTACGACAGGGCCGTATCGACGTAGTCGATATCAGTGTCGAGGCTGTACCGGAAGGTACCGCCCTTCTGAGCCGGCCCACTCGATGCCTCCGGGCCACTCGACGACGACGAGCCCGCAGTGGCCGTCGCCGCGAGGAGGCTCGCTCCGATCACCAGCATGGCGACGGAGAGCATGAGCCTTTTCGACATGAGACTCCTTTCCGTGACTAGAGCCGGCAAGGGTGCCACCGACCCAGGGCGCGCATGCGTCCCAGAGTCATAAGACGCCGATGTTGAGCTTTGGTTAGCGCGGGGTGAACGCGAGTTTGAGACGCGGCCGTAAAAGTTCTGTGAAGGCCCCTTCTGCGCCTGCGTCAGGCCACTTTCAACGGGGAACGAGCGAACGGAGACAACAGGGGGGTCGTATGAGAAAGCTGTTCTTTGCCATGCTCGTCGTCCTGAGCCTCGGCGTCGTTGCGCCGGCCCAGGCGGCTGAAGCGATCTCGATCACGTCGTCGGGCTTCACGCCGGCACAGGCGACCATCTCCACCGGCGAGACCGTCACCTGGACGAACAACGACGCGGTCGCCCGCCAGCTGGTCGCGGACGGTGGCGCGTTCAACTCGCCTCCGATCGCACCCGGGCAGACGTATTCATTCCGTTTCACGCGCCCCGGGACGTTCGAGTACCACGATCGGACGAAGACCACGATGAAGGGGTCCGTCGTCGTCCGGAGCGTCACGGGCGGGCGGTCGGTATCGATCTCGGCGAGCGTCCGCAGCACGGTCCTAGGCGGCAGCGTCGAGCTCTCCGGCAACGTCTCGGGCGGCCCGGCGGGCGGCCAGCAGGTGGTCGTCGTCGCGAAGCCGTACCGCGGCGCGGAGACGCGGACCGCCGTCACCACCGAGTCGGACGGTGACTGGAGCCTTCGCGTCCGGCCGAAGATCCGGACCGAGTACCAGGTCGAGTGGGGCAACACTTTCAGCTCGAATGCGCCGATCGTGTACGTGCGTCCGCGCGTCCAGCTCCGGGTCCTGAATCGCTTGGCCGGCCGGCTCTACGTGAAGGTCACGGCGCTGACGTCGTACCGCGGCAAGCTCGTCGCTCTGCAGCGGCTCAGGGGCAGCACATGGGTGAAGGTCAGGCGCGCGAGGATCGGCGCGGCGTCGGTCGCTCGCTTCACCGCGCGGCTGCCGAAGACGGCGCGCATCCGCGTGCTCGTGCCGAGCGCTCCGGGTTACCTACAGGGCGCAAGCGGCACCGTGCTCGTTCGTCGCTAGCGGCCTTTCGAGGGGGCGCAGGCCAGCCCTGCGCTCCCTGTTCTCTCTCAGTGCGTCGAGCGCGGGTCGAACGCGTCGCGCAGACCGTCGCCGAGCAGGTTGAAGGCGAGGGTCGTGAGGAGCACCGCCAGGCCGGGCCACACCATCAGCCACGGCTGCTGCGTGTAGAAGTCGGGCGCCGTCGAGAGCAGGTTGCCCCAGCTCGCAGTCGGGAGCTTGATCCCGAGCCCGAGGAAGGAGAGTCCCGCCTCGAAAAGCACGAACTGCGCGACGATCAGTGTCGAGTAGACGATGATCGGGGCGACGAGGTGCGGCAGCAGGTGCGAGCGGATGATCCGCCAGTCGCTCGAGCCGACCATCCGGGCAGCCTCCACGAACTCCTTCTCGCGAAGCGACAGCACCTGGGCGCGGACGATGCGGGCCGGATAGAACCAGCCGAAGATCCCGCCGATCAGGATCAGCATGATCACGCCCGGCTGGAAGATCCCTAACGTGATGTCGCTAAGCCGGTCACCGGCGGTGGCGGCCAGCGCAATTACGAAGAGCAGCAGCGGAAACGCCATTACGATCTCCGTGACGCGCGAGATGATCGCGTCGATTCCGCCGCGGAAGTAGCCGGCGATCGAGCCGAGCAGTACGCCGATGAACATCGAGAGGAAGGTCGCGCCGATCGCGACCTCGAGCGAGACGCGCGCGCCGTAGAGCAGGCGCAGGAACTCGTCGCGGCCGAGCGTGTCGGAGGCGCCGAGCAGGAAGAAGATGTCTTCGTCGCGCGAGAAGCTGTGCACCGTCGTCAGCGGCCCGACGGGCACGAGAGTCGTCGGGTCGACGCCCTCGCTCGGGAAGATGTCGTTCGGCCCGTGGCCCAGCCACTTCTCCGCGAGCGGCGCGCCGAAGAACGCGGCGACGAGCATGAGGATGATGAAGACGCCGCTCGCGATCGCGATCTTGTCGCGCGCGAACCGCCGCCAGACCTGCTCCCAGTAGCCGCGAGCCTTGACCTCGGCCTCGCCGAGCTGGCCGCCCGACTCGAGTGCGACCTCGGCTGCGAGGCCTGCACCTGCTGAGAGGGTTTCGCGTCGTTCCGGTGCCATCGGCTCGGGGAGGATAACGGCCCGCGTGGGCGCGTCAGTCGGTTAGA
>DATFQE010000205.1:0-10077 GCA_035264445.1 Gaiellaceae bacterium
CCGAGCAGCTGGGTCAGGATGCCGCCGGCCGCCGGGCCGAACGCCGCGCCGACGATCCCGCTGACCGCCCAGATGCGAGCGGCAGGCGCATCGCCGCCGGTGGCCTGGCTCAGCAGATCGAGGGCGGCGCAGACCACCCCCGCTCCGGCCATGCCCTGAATCGCGCGGGCGCCGATCAGGACCCAGATCGAAGGCGCGAACGCGCAGGCGAGCGAGGCGGCGGCGAACACCATGATGCTGACGCCAAAAACCGCGGTCGGCCGTCTCCGCGCGAGGAAGGCGGCCGGGACGGCGCTGACGGCGAGCCCGAGGTTGTAGGACGTCAGAACCCAGGCGAGCGTGCCGATCGCGACGTCGTAGTCCGCGAGGATGCGCGGGAGCGCGAGCGTGACGACGGACGAGTCGGCCAGCGCGATCCCCACGGTTAGCCCCAGCAGGAGGATCTGCGGCCGTACGGTGATCTCCATTACGGGTGAATCGTGATGGGCGTGCCGAGCGGGACGCGGCTCATCAGCCAGCGCAGATCGGCTTCGCTCGCGTGCAGGCATCCGGCCGACAAGCGGCTGCCGATCGCCCACGTCGGGCCGCCGTGAATCGCGAGCAGGTCGCCCCCCTCCCAGCCGGGGGGGAGGTTCGTCTGGCGTCCCGAGATCGCAAGGATGCAGCAGCCGTAGTAGCTCCCGAAGTCGGCGCCTCGCAGCTTGTCCGTGATCGCAAAGCGGCCGGTCGGCGTCGGCGACGCGGGCGCGCCGATCGTCACTTCGCTGCGATGCAAGACCTGACCCCGCCCCAACGCCACCAGCGTTCGCTGTGAGAGATCCACACGCAACTCGATCGGCGTTCGTTCATACGCGAGCTTGGCGCCGTCGGGATCGATCCAGCCGGTGCGATCGTTTGGAAGCGCCGTGGTCGAGACGCCGAGCCAGCCGTCGTCCCGTCGGAGAACCGCAAGCGTCTGCGGCGAGCCGAACTCCGTGCGAGCGCCCAACCGCGCTATCACGCGGCCGTGCGGGCGGTCGCGGACGGACACGGTCGCGCCGGGCGCGACGCGCACCACCGTGTGGCCCGGCGGCTCGGGTGTGGGTGCCAGCGCCCCGAAGAGGATGGAAAGAAGCGCAATCACGAACTCCACGCCAAGCACTTTAGGGTTCACGCCTGCGATGAAGGTCGGAATCGTCGTGCCGTACTCGTGGTCCTTCTGGGGCGGGGTGCCCGAGCACGCCCACCACCAGGCGCTCGCGTTGCGCAGGCTGGGCGTCGAGACGCGGACGCTGATGGGGAACGACCCGCCCGGTCAGTTCACGCGTGTCCTGCACCCCCGCTCGGGCCGCCACGGCCAGCCGCCACCGGACGTGATCCCGGTCGGCCGCTCGGTGATCGTGCCGGCGAACGGTGCGCTGCCGAACATCATCCTCAGCCCCCGCTCGTTCCTCCGCGTCAAGCAGGCGCTCGAGCGGGAGCGCTTCGACGTGGTCCATCTGCACGAGCCGATGACGCCCATCCCGTGCGTGGCCACGCTGGCACTGGCCGAGGCACCGTGCGTGGCGACGCACCATGCTGCGGGCGATCTCGGGTGGCTCAAGCCCGCCAAGCCGGTCTGGGGCTTCCTGCTGGACCGACTCGTGAAGCGGATCGCCGTCTCCACCCAGGCCCGCGACTCGGCCGCGCGGTACTTCCCGGGCGACTACGAAATCATTCCGAACGGAGTGCTGATTCCCGAGCAGGCCGACCCGAGCGGGCGCGAGAACCGCGTCGTCTTCATCGGCAGGCACGATCCGCGCAAGGGCATGGAGGTCGTCCTACGAGCCTGGCCGCAGGTGCGCGCGCGAACGGGCGCGCGACTGCGGGTGGTCGGCGCGGATCCGCTTCGCGTCCGGCTCACCATGGCTCAACACCGGCTCTCGGGCGACGGGGTCGACATCCTCGGCCCGCTGGACGACGACGCGCTAACCGCCGAGCTTCTGGCCGCAAAGGCGCTCGCCGCACCGTCGCTCGGCGGCGAGAGCTTCGGGATGGTGCTAACGCGAGCATTCGCCTGCGCGACGCCGGCGGTCGCCTCGGACATCGACGGCTACCGCGAGGTCATGACCTCCGAAACCGCAATCGCCGTCCGCCCCGGGGACGACGACGCGCTCGCTCGCGGACTGATCGAGCTGCTCGAGGACGAGCCCCGTCGCGCGCAGATGGGCCGCGAGGCGCGGCGGCTGGCGGACGGGAACTACGGTTGGGACGACATCGCCGCTCGCCTCCTAGAGATCTACGAGGCGGCTGTGCGCGCCGGCAGACCGGCCTCGGCGGTGGCGGCTCGATGAGGCGGAGGCACGTCTGGGGCCTCGTGCTGTCGCCGGTCGCGCTGGCGGTCGTGGTCGTGCTGCTCCTGTGGCGCGGCCCAGATTGGGACGAGGTGGCGGACGCGTTCACGATCGTCGCGTGGTGGTGGATCGCCTTCGCGATCGCGCTCAACGTCCTGTCGGTCTGCGCGCGCTGCCTGTCCTGGCACGTCGTCATCACGCAGGCGATGCCGCCGCCGCATCCGCGCTTCCGCGAGACGTTCTCGTCCTTCTCGGTCGGGCTGCTCGCGAACTCTGTCCTGCCCGGGCGGATCGGCGAGCTCGCGCGTGTGGGCGTCCTCGCGCGGCACCTGCCGGGCGGCCGGCCGATCTGGGCCTCCTTGACCGGAACGGTCTTCGCCCACCGCCTCTTCGATCTCTTTCCTGCCGCAGTGCTCCTGGTGTACGTCCTGCAGACCGCCAAGATCCCGCACTGGGCTGCTACGAGCCTCTACCTCTTCGTCGGGATCGGCGCGACGCTGTTCGCGCTCGCGATGGCCGGCGCCAAGACTCACCACCGCGTCGGCTTCGCCGAGGAGGCCGATCGGCGTGTGCACCAGCTCGTGACGATGGCGCGCACCGGCCTGGGCGTCCTGCGCGCTCCGCTGCCCGCCGTCGGCGCTGCCCTGCTGCAGACGCTCGGCTGGGCCTTCCAGCTCGCGGCGATCTACGTCGCGATGCGGGCGTTCGGGATCCACGAGTCGCTGCCTGCCGCCGCGCTCGTGCTGGCGCTGATGAACGTCGCGACGATCTTCCCGCTCTGGCCCGGCAACGTCGGGCTCGTGCAGGCCGCGGTCGCCCTGCCGCTGGTCTCGTACGGCGTCGCGAAGGCGCGCGGGTTCGCATTCGGGATCGGGCTCCAGGCGATCGACGTGGTGGTCGGCGTCGGGCTCGGCCTGATAGCACTGGGTCGCGAGGGCGTGACCTTCGCGATGCTCAAGCGGATGCCGGGGCCGGCGGAGGAGGACGACGAGGACCTCGAGGCCGAGGTCGGGGAAGCCCTCGAGACGCGTGCGCGCGCTCGCGTGCCCGGCTAGCCTCAAGGGCGTCCTCTCCGCGACCGAGGCGGCTGCGGCGCTCGCCTCCGGCTTCCGCCTCGCCGGCGTCGAGGTCGACGAGTGTCCGATCGCAGACGGCGGCGAGGGAACCGCGGAGGTGCTCTTCGCCGCGCTCGGCGGCGAGTGGCGCGAGGCCGTCGTGGAGGATCCGCTCGGCCGTTCGATCCGGGCTCGCTGGCTGCTGCTTCCCAGCCGGGTGGCCGTCGTCGAGGCGGCGGAGGCGATCGGGCTCGGCGTGCTCGCGGAGCGGGAGCCGTTGCGCGCCTCGAGCCGCGGGCTCGGCGAGCTCATCCGTGCGGCGAGGGCGGAGTGGCCGGCCGGGCTCGTCGTCGGCCTGGGCGGCTCCGCGACCGTCGACGGCGGAGCCGGAATGCGCGAAGTGCTGTCGTCGCTTCCGGCCGGGACGGTTGCGCTGTGCGACGTCCGCACGCGGCTTAGGGACGCGGCTCGCCTGTACGCGCCCCAGAAGGGCGCAACGCCGGAGGACGTGCGGGAGCTCGAGCGACGGCTTGCGGCAATGCAAGACCTGGCCCCGTTCGCGGACCGGCCCGGCTCGGGCTCAGCAGGCGGGCTCGGGGCCGCTTTCGCGGCGCTGGGCGCACGGCTCGTTCCGGGCGCGAGCTACGTGCTCGAGCTGATCCGCTTTCGCGAGCGGCTGCGCGGGATGACGCTTGCGGTCAGCGGCGAGGGAACGCTCGACCAGACGACGACCGAGGGCAAGGCTCCGTGGAGGGCGCGGCTCGCGTGTGAGCAGGAGGGCGTCCGCTGTGCGCTCTTCGGCGGTCGCGTCGAGCTCGATGCGCCTGACGTCCACCCGCTGAGTGGCGATCCGCGTCGGGCCGCTGGGGATCTCCGCGCTCTGGGCCGGAAGCTGGCGGCCTAGCCGCCGGAGCGGCCTTCGGCCTCGCGGAGCCGCTTCGCCATCGTCTGGAGCAGCTTCCACGCGATCGAGGCATTCGACTCGACGATCGGCTTGAACTCCCACGACGTGAGGCCGAAGACACGGAGATCGGAGTCGGCGGTCACCGAGGCCGTGCGCAGCCCGTCGTCGATCAACGCGATCTCGCCGAAGTAGTCGCCGGGGCCGAGCGTGCCGCGCTCCTGGTCACCCTGGGTGACGCGCGCGTTTCCCTCGGCGATGACGAAGAAGCCGATTCCGCTCTGGCCTTCGGACGCGATCGTCTGGCCCTCGTTGAACGTCCGCTCCTTCATCGAGCTCGCGACGCCCTGCAGCTCTTTCTTGTTGAGGTCGGCGAAGAGAGGGATGCCGTGGACGAGTTCGGTCGGTGCGCTCATCAGGACGCCGATTCTATGCAGGTTCCTGCCGGCGCGCTAGCTCCTCGATGCGGCCGTGCGCGGCGTCGAGCTGCTCCCGGCAGAACTTGTACAGCTCCTCGCCGCGCTCCCAGAGCCTGACCGTCTCGTCGAGCGGCGCCTGGCCGGTCTCGAGGCGCTGGACGATCTCCTCCAGCTCTTTCTGCGCGCTCTCGAAGGTCACGTGACGTCCTCCACCCGCGCGCCGAAGCCGCCTTCGGCCAGCTCGACGTCGACTCGCGTGCCGGCTGCGACCTGGTCGCCCGTGCGCACGATCGTGTCGCCGGCGCGGACGATCGCGTACCCGCGCTCGAGCGTCGCATGCGGGGCGAGCGCGCGCAGGCGGGCGGCGGCGTGCTCCAGCCGGGCGCTACGGCGCTCGACCGCGAGAGCCGGCGCGCGGCCGAGGCGTTCACGGGTGCGGTCCAACCGCTCGCGGTCGCGCTCGACGGTGCGGCGGGCGCCCCGCGTGAGACCGGCGCGTGCCCGGTCGAGCCGCTCGAGGAGCTCGTCGGCGTCGGGGACGACGAGCCGCGCCGCCACGCTCGGCGTCGAGGCGCGGACGTCGGCAGCGAGGTCGCAGAGCGGCGTGTCCTGCTCGTGGCCGACGGCCGAGACCACCGGCACGCGACACGAGGCGACCGCACGCACGAGCCGCTCGTCGCTGAAGGGCAGCAGGTCCTCGAAGCTGCCGCCGCCCCGCGCGACCACGATCACCTCGAGGTCCTCCGCCTTGCAGAGCTCGCTCATCGCATCGACGATCGCGGCGGCGGCGTACGGCCCCTGCACGTAGGTCTCGGCGACGAGCACACGTGCCGGCGGAAAGCGCGTCTGGATCGCCGTGAGGATGTCTCGCTTCGCGGCGGCGTCGTTCCCCGTCACCACGCCGACGAGGCGGGGGAAGCGCGGCAGCGCCCGCTTCCGCTCGAACAGGCCTTCGGCGGCGAGCTTCGTCTTCAACCGCTCCAGCGCGGCGAGGTGATCGCCCAGGCCGAAGTGCTCGATCGAGAGCGCGCGCAGGCTGAAGTCGCCCTTGGCCTCGAACAGCTCGGGCCGGCCGAAGACGTGGACGCGCCGCCCGTTCTCCAGCCCGAGCTTCAGCGCGTCGAACCGACCGCGCCCGATCGTGACGCGGAGGCAGGCACCGTCCGAAGGATCCTTGAGCGTGAAGAAGACGGTCTGCCAGCGGTCCTGCCGCTTGAGCTCGGTCACCTCGCCCTCGACCCAGATCGTCGGCAGTCGCGAGAGCCAGTCGGCGACACCCCGGTTGAACGCGGAGACGGTGAAGACCTTGCGGTCGCCGTATTCGAGCGCCTCGACCTTCATGGCGCTGAGCGTAGCTCGCGATCGTCGACCGCGATCGGACGCGATGGAAGGTGGCCTAGAGCAGGATCTCGGCTGCGGTCTTGTACGAGCAGCCCTGCCCGATGAGCTCGACCGCGCGGTGGAGGTCGGCCTCGCTCTGGGCGATGCGCTCCGCAAGCGGAAGCGGGTAGCCGGCCTCGATCAGGACGTGCAGGCGCCAGCTGGCGACCTTGTCGCGTTCGGTCTGCCAGTGTTCGGCTAGCTCGGTCATCTCCGCAGTCATGGGCGTGAGGTTCGTCTTTCCGTAGACGATCCCTTCCCACTCGAAGTTTGCGCCCATCTGTACGAGTTCCGCATGGGCCGATCGGCCTATCTACGGCTCAGCCGGTCCTCCAGCGCGGCCGCCGTCTCCTCGACCCGGCGGCTGAGGTCGGCCAGTCGGCCCTCGAGCACCTCGCGCTCCGCCTCACCCTCGGACGAGAGCGCCTCGAGGCGCTGCTTGACGTCCTGCTCGACATCGAGGAGCCGGCGTTCGAGGGCGCCCAGGAACTCGTCGCGTTGGCGCTCGAGGGCCGCGGTGATTCCCGCGAGCTTCTTCTCGAGGCGAGCGGCTCCGGCGTCGCCGGCGTGGGCGAGCCGCTCCGCGAGCACGCCTTCGGCCTCGCGCGCGAACTGCTCCACCGCGCGGTCGAGCTCTCGTCCGAGCCGGCGCGCGGCATCCTCGCGGGCGGCCTTGACCGTCGCCTCGAACTGCACCGCCGACGCCTCTGCGAAGCGCTCGGAGGCGCGATCGACCACGCGGGCGAGCTTCTCCGTCTGGCGGCGCTCGACGTCGGCGAACGCGGCCTGGATGCGGCCGGCGGCTTCGGTCTCCTCGCGGGAGATGCGCTCGCCCAGTGCCCGCTCTCGCTGGTCGAGCGTGTCGCCGATCTCTCGGAGGGCGCGGCGGCGCTCGGCGCTGTACGAATCGAGCTCGCCGGTGACCGACGAGACCGAGTCGGAGAGCGTCTCCTCCAACTGGGCGCGCAGGCGGGCGACCTCGGCCTTCTGCTCCTCCGTCGCGGCGGCGAGTCGCTGGCTCTCGGCTGCGAGGCGCGCGTCGAGCTTCGCGACGAGCTCGCGCTGCTTTTCGCCCAGGCGCGTCACCTGCCCACTCAGCGTCGACTGCGTCCGGTCGAGGTCGTGGCGCCAGTCGCGGATGCGCTGCTCGACCTGCCGCTGGACGTTCGCCAGTGCCTCGGCGAGCCTGACGCCGGCCTCGCGCTCGTGCTCCACGACCACCGAACGGCGCTCGGCAGCGATCCGTCGCTCCTCCTCGGCGAGCTGCGAGAGCGAGTCGGCGCGGGCACGGCTCAGCATCTGCTCGAGCTCGGTCGTCCTCTGCTCGACCTCGCGCGCGACGAGCTCGTCGAGCTGCGCGCGGGCTTCCGCGAACGAACGGTCGACGTCGCGCGCGCGCGCCGTGCCCTTGCGGAGCGCGATCCAGCCGAAGAACGCGAAGACGGTCGCGGCCAGGAGGATGCCGCCGGCGATTACGAGTTCCATCGCCGGAGGATGCTACTCAGACGTGGGTGGCGACCAGCGCCGCCGCGAACGCGATCGTCGCAATCGTGAGCGCTCGCAGCGCGCGTTCCGGCGTGCCGAGGAGGGTTGCCGCGGAGAGCTCGTCCGTGGAGCCGTCGCGGTAGGCGATCGTGCCGTTGACCCGATCGACGCGGCGGCGCACGGTCCGGACCTGGGTCGAGAGGTGGCGCTGCGCGAGGCTGAGGAAGAGCGCCGCGACCGCACCGAGCACTGCCTCGGCGCGAACGCGCTCCGCGGTGACGAGGTAGCCCGTCAGCACCGGGAAGGCGCCCCACGCGAGCCCGAACCACAGGTCCGAGTGAAAACGGCCGCCGAAGAGCTCGAGGTTGTAGGCCGGGACGAGGAAGGCGCCCACGGCCACGAAGGCGAGCAGCCACGGCGCCCACGCGATCGCGGCCGCGATCCCGATCGCAACCGCGCCCAGCACCGAGACGACGGCGAGCGCGACGAGCACGCTGCCCGGGATGCTGGTTCCGAGCGGCCGCCCGCGGAGCTCGTCGAGCGCGTGTGCGCCGATCCCGAGCGCGAGGAAGAAGGCGGCCACGGTCGCGAGCAGTCGATCCGTGAGGAGGATCGGCGCGAGCGCGCAGCCGATCACGGCGTAGCTCAGATGCCAGGCCGTGTACGGCAAGTGGAGCAAGGTCACGTAGTCGCGCCAGCCGCCGCGCTCGAGCGCATAGAACGCGGGTCGAGCGTCAGCCCGCACGGCGACCCCAGACGACGATCCCGCCGCCGAGGCTGAGCCGGCGGTGGCGGACCTCCTCGATCCCGGCGGCGCTCCAAAGGCGGAGGAGCTCGTCCAGCGGCAGCCGCTCGTAGAAGCCGCGGATGCTCGGGCCGAGAAAGCGTCCGACCTCATGCCAGCCGGGGGAGACGACTCGGCCGGCCAGCGGGAGACCGACGCGCACGTACAGCTCCCAGGCGGCGCGGGGCAGCAGACGCGGCGGCACCCCGAACTCGAGCGACGCGATCGTCCCGCCCGGCCGCACGACCCTCGCAAGCTCGCGGAGCGTCGCGGCCGGGTCGTCGACATAGCGCAGCAGATAGGTGAACGTGAGCGCGTCGAAGGATGCGTCCTCGAACGGCAGCGCCTCGGCGCGACCCTCGACGAGCTCGATCCGCTGTGAGAGCCCGGCCCGCTTCACGCGCGCGCGACCCTCGTCGAGCATCTCCGCGCTCTGGTCGAGGCCGACCACCGAGCAGCCGTGCCGCCGGACGAGCTCGATCGCGACGGCCGCGGTGCCGGTCGCCACGTCGAGCAGCCGGTCGCCGGCGCCGGCGTCCACCCGCGAGACCAGGAAGCGGCGCCAGCGCGGGTCCTGTCCGAACGAGAGGAGGGCGGCGTAGCGGTCGTAGGTCGGGCCGAGTGGTGCGAACAGCTCCCGTGCGGTGGTTGCCACAGCGCTATCTAACCTGGGCCGATGGAGCTCGCGGAGCAACTCGAGGGGATCGCCGCGCGCGCGGCCGGACACGCGGACGGCGACGAGGTCGTAGCCGCCGTGATCCCGGCCGAGTCCTCTTTGGGTCGCGTGTACCTCTGCGCCTACCGGCGTGGTGACGACGGGACGACCTGGCTGCTGCTGGACGGCGGCGGCGAGCCCGTCGTCGAACGGGCGGCCGTCCGCGACGCCGCGTCGCTGGTCGCGCTCGTGGAGCTGGCCGACGACAGCGCCGGCGGCGGCGAGCTCGACGAGCTGCGCTCGCGCCTGGTCGGCCTGCGGCTGACGGAGAACCCGCCGGGCCTCGACGACGCGATCGCCGCCGTGGACGAGCTCGAGCGGACCGTCGGCACACCGCCGCGGATCGCGTCGACCGTGCACCTGGAGCGGGTCGGCGCGGCCGTTCGGAAGCTCGAAGGCGCGCTCGGCTCGGGCCCCGGCTCGCCGTTCGCCGCCGCGATGAAGAACGGGGCCGCGGCCGTCCAGGAATTCACAGCAGATGTCGAGGCCAACTACAAGCGTCCGCTGACGTGAGCGGCGGCGATCGAGGAAGCGGCCGGTAAGGTGGAGGAATGAGCGAAGGGATGGGATTCCCGTTCGGGGGCGATCCCGACGACCTGATCAAGGGGCTGCAGGAGTTCGCCGCGCGGCAGGCGGAGTCCGTCCAGGAGGCGCAGCGTGAGCAGTTCGCCACGCTGACGCTGAACACCGCGGTGGCGCTGACCGCCGCCGCGCTTCAGCAGGTCCAGGCCCAGGGTGGGCCCGACGAGCAGGCGATCGCGCTCCGCGACTCGATGCGCGTGCTCTTTCCCGAGGCGGTCGCGCTCGTGAGCGCTGCGCGCCAAGGTTTCATGCGCGAAACGCCCTAGACTCCTTCGCGCTCGTGGCTCTGCTCGACCGCGCGATCGTGAACGTCTTGCCGGCCGTGCCGAAAGGCGTCGTCCGCAGGATCTCGTCGCGCTACATCGCCGGCACCGAGCTTGCCGACGCCTGCCGCGTCGTCTCGCAGCTGAACGAGGCCGGAAAGATGGCGACGATCGACGTCCT
>DATFQE010000206.1:0-3751 GCA_035264445.1 Gaiellaceae bacterium
CAGTCCGACCAGGGTGTTCACCGCCGTTATGCCGACCTGCATACCGACGGAGAAGGACACGGCTCCGGCCAGCGGCACGGCGCCTCGCAGCGCGTAGGCCGCGAGCACTTGCTGGGTTCCCACGCCGCCCGGAACCGGGACTGCGGTGGAAAGACCGTTGAAGACGACGACCAGCGCCGCCGTGGCAAGGCCTGCCTGGATGCCGAATGCCGAGAGCACGAGGAACGCAACGCCGACGCGGCAGCCCCATGCTGCGAGCTGGAGCGGCAGCACGCGATGCAGATAGCGGCCGGGAGTCCGCAGGATCGCCGCGCCCTGTGCGAGGTGGACGAAGAGGCTTCGCGCTCGCCGCGGACGCAGCCTCAACGCGACGGCCGCTACGGCAATCAGGCCGAGCGCCGCCAGGACGGGGTAGATGCCGACCGACGGCAGGGAGACCGGCGCGAGCCCGAACAGAACGAGCCCGGCGAAGAGCGCGCCGCCGAGCAGCCCGTCCAGCAGCGTGACCACGCCCAGCGTCGCCGCCAGCGTCGAGACACATGAGTCGTGGATCCGGCTCCGGATCAAACCGAGCTTGACGAGCTCGCCGCCCTTCGCGGGCAGGAACGAGTTGAACGCGACGCCGGCGAGGAACGAGCCGGTCACGGACGTCGCCGGAACGCACCGGTCCGGGTAGGCGGCACAGATGACGTTCCGCCAGACCATGGCGCGCAGGCCGAGCCCGGTCAGCTGCAACAGGAGCGCGGGCAGCAGGTAGCGGCCGTCGAGGTTCGCCAGCTGCTCTGCCGCGGCCTCGATTGCCTCGAGGCCTCGTTGGAAGAGGTTCAAGCGGCCGCCTCGGGCGCCGCGAGAGCCGAGATCGCTCCCGGTCGGTCACTGATCAGTCCGTCGACTCCGAGACGTGCGAGCTCTGCGGCCCGCGTCAGGTCGTTGACCGGCCAAGTCATGACGACGCCGGCGACGCGACGGAGCTCCGTCGCGGCCGTGAGGTCGAGCAGGCGCTCGTGGATCGACACACCTTCGATACGCCGCGAGGAGGTGGCGCGGATCAACGCGCGAAGCTGGCGCGCGGTTCCGACCGAGTGGATCCGGCGGACGGGCAGGCCCTCGAAGGCCTCCAGCAGCGGCCAGGCCCGTGTGCAAATCGTCAGGCGGCGCTGTCCGAGGTAGGGCACGAGCTCCGCGACCACGCGCTCCGCGAGGCGACGATCCTTGCCCTTGAGGTCGAGCATGAGCTCCGTCGTCGGAGAGGCCGTCGCGAGCAGATCGGAGAGCAGGAGGTGGGGATGCCACGGTGGGGCGATCTGCCAGCGGTCCCAGAACACGGGTAGGGGCCCGAGCGTCTTGAGATGGCGGATCTCGAGCCGGCCACGGAAGAGGTTGACATCAGCCTCCACGATTGCGCCGCGGTGGTCGGCCTCCGCCGCGCGAAGCAGGTCGAGCTGGTTGCCGGCGCGATGGGCGACGAGAAACGGCACGCGTGGCAAAGGTAGCGACCTTCTGTGAGCGTTGGATGAAGGTGTTGCTCCCGCAATCTCTCCCATGGATCAGTCCTCGGCATCGCGAGGCCCGACCATGAGCACCGGGCTACGAACTGTGCTAAAAGCCACGTAGTCGAAGGGGGGACCAGCGGCGAAGCGAAGGACTGCGGCGACGGCGGGCCGGCTGCACTTGCCGTCTTCGTCCGTCCCCAACACAATCAGTCTTGCGGCCAGTCGCCGCGTCGACCCGACGAGCCCCGTGGACCAGGAGGAACTCGCATGGCCAAGCCCGTAGAGGAACGCACGGTCGGGAACGGCGGTACGCCGGTGCCCGCCGCCACCGACGGCGCTCTCGCGGCCGACATCATCATCGCGAACGCCCCCGACCCGGTCTTCGTGTCGGACCTCGAGGGGAAAATCCTGCAGGCGAACGACGCCGTGTCGGAGCTGCTGGGGTTCCGCCGTGACGAGGTGGTCGAGCAGTCGCTGTCGCGCTTCATCTCCACCGAGGAGACGCGCGAGTTCACGGCGGCGCTGAAGGAGGTCGTCGAGCACGGCGTCACCCGCAACGCCGTCCTCAACCCGCGCAGCGCGACCGGCGAGGTGATCCCCACCTCGCTGAACGCCTCCGCGCTCCGCGACTCCGAGGGCAACGTCATCGGCGCGATCGGCGTGCTTCGCGACATGCGTGAGCTCGACAAGGCTCGCGCCTACGCCGAGAGCCTGATCGAGAACGCCCCCGACCCGGTGTTCGTGACCGACCTCGAAGGCAAGATTTTGCAGACGAATGACGCCGTCTCGGCGCTGCTCGGCTTCCGCGAGGACGAGGTCGTAGAGCAGTCGCTCTCACGCTTCATCAGCGAGGAGGAGACGCGGGAGTTCACGGCGGCGCTCAAGGAGGTCGTCGAGCGCGGCGTCACCCGCGACGCGGTGCTCAACCCGCGCAGCGCCACCGGCGAGCTCATCCCGACGTCGCTGAACGCCTCGGCCCTCCGCGACTCCGAGGGCAGGGTGATCGGCGCGATCGGCGTGCTCCGCGACATGCGCGAGCTGGACAAGGCGCGTGCCTACGCGGAGAGCCTGATCAAGAACGCGCCCGACCCGGTGTTCGTCTCCGACCTCGACGGCAAGATCATCGAGGCGAACGACGCGGTGTCCGAGTTGCTGGGCTTCCGCCGGGACGAGGTGCTCGAGCAGTCGCTGTCGCGCTTCATCAGCGAGGAGGAGACACGAGAGTTCACCGCCGCCCTGCGCGAGGTGGTCGAGCGCGGCGTCACCCGCAACGCGCGCCTGAACCCGCGTGCGGCCACCGGCGAGATCATCCCGACGACACTGAATGCGTCCGCGCTGAGCGACTCGGAGGGGAACGTGATCGGCGCGATCGGCGTGCTGCGCGACATGCGCGAGCTGGACAAGGCCCTGTCGTATTCGCAGAGCCTGATCGAGAACGCGCCGGACCCCGTGTTCGTCAGCGACCTGGAAGGGAAGATCCTGCAGGCGAACGACGCCGTCTCGGAGCTGCTCGGCTTCCGGCGCGACGAGGTGGTCGAGCAGTCGCTGTCGCGCTTCATCTCCGAGGAGGAAACGCGGGAGTTCACGGCCGCGCTCCGCGAGGTCGTCGCCCGCGGCGTGACCCGCAACGCGCGCCTCAACCCGCGAAGCGCCACAGGAGAGGTGATCCCGACGACGTTGAACGCGTCGGCCCTCCGCGACCCAGAGGGCAATGCAATCGGCGCGATCGGCATCCTCCGTGACATGCGGGCGTACGAGCAGGTGGTGCGCGACCTCGAGCAGTCGAAGATCGAGCTCCAGGAGAAAATCCTCGACCTGGAGAAGTTCGAAGAGGTCGTCGTCGGCCGCGAGCTCAAGATGATCGCCCTCGAGAAGGAGCTCGAGAGCCTTCGCCAGGAGGTCGCGACGCTGCGTCCGCCCACCCCATGAGCGCAACCGAGGCCGTCCCGCTGCCCGACGTCTCGCTCCGCACACGTGTCGCCGAGCTGGAGCTCCGTGTAGCCCAGGCGGAGGAACGGCGGCGTGCGCTGCTCCACATCATGGGCGACCTCAACGACTCGAACAAACGGCTCGAGGACCAGCGCAAGGCGATGCTCCACATCCTCGGCGACTACGAACAGGACCGGAGCCGGCTGGCCAAGCAGACCGAGCGGCTCGACAACTCGCGCCGCGCGCTGCTGCACATCCTGAGCGACTCGCACGACTCCAACCTGCGGCTGGAGAACAGCCGCAAGGCGATGATCCACATCATGGGCGAC
>DATFQE010000207.1:0-2392 GCA_035264445.1 Gaiellaceae bacterium
ATCTTCGTGGCCGCATTCCCGTTCGACTGGCAGGCCCACGACACGTATTTCGTGGTCGCCCATTTCCACTACGTCCTCTTCGGCGGCTCGATGTTCGCGATCTTCTCCGGGCTGTACTACTGGTGGCCGAAGATGTTCGGCCGTCGGCTCGGCGAGGGCTTGGGGAAGTGGCACTTCTGGCTGACGCTGATCGGCTTCAACCTCGCCTTCTTCCCGCAGCACATGCTGGGGCTGCTGGGCATGCCGAGGCGCGTCTACACCTACCGCGACGACTCGCTGTGGGAGGCCTACAACCTGATCTCTTCGATCGGCTCGTTCATGATGGGCGTCGGCGTCCTGCTCTTCGTCTTCAACATCATCCGGACGCGCCGCCGCGCGGACGCGCGCACGGGCAACGACCCGTGGGTCGCGGACACGCTCGAGTGGTACACGACGTCGCCGCCGCCGGAGCACAACTTCGACCGCGTGCCGTACGTGACCAGCGCGCGGCCGCTCCGGGACATCCGCCGCAGGATGGCCGAGAAGGGTGTCTAGCCCGGTCTCACCCGGGCCGTGGCTGCGGCTGACGGCGATCGGCGCCGTCCACGGTGCGCTCATCGCCGTCGTCAGCGGCACGATCGGCGGCGACATCCATCGAGCCGCGTCGTTCGTCGCGGTCCCGCCGCTCGTCGCGCTCGTCGTCGCGGGCCGAGTTGCGCATCCGCGCCTGCTGCCGTCGTCCGTCGCCGCGCTTGGGCTTTTCGGCGCCGCTGCACTCGTGACCGTCCCGGGCCTGCACGTCGCACTCGCTGCAGCTGCTCTCGCAGGCTGTCTGGTGGCGGCCGTGCAAACGTTCCGCGGCGCACCCGCTCCGTCGGGCGCGTTGCGCGACTACGTCACGTTGACGAAGCCGCGGATCATGTCGCTGCTCCTGATCACGGGAGCCTGCGGGATGTTCGTCGGCGCGCAGGGCGTTCCACCTCTCGGCGACCTGGGCCTGATGCTCGTCGGGCTAGCCCTGGCGTGCGGCGGCGCGAGCGCTCTCAACCACGTGCTCGATGCTGACATCGACCAACTGATGGGCAAGCGGACGCGGGCGCGACCGGTCGCGGCCGGCCGCGTGCCGCCGAGTCGGGCGCTCGAGTTCGGGCTCGCGCTGTCCGCGTTCTCGTTCGTGCTGCTCGCGAGCTTCGTGAACGTGCTGACGGCCGCGCTCGCCCTGGTCGGCAACCTCTTCTACGTCCTCGTCTACACGCGTTGGCTGAAACGCTCGACCCCGCAGAACATCGTCATCGGCGGCGCGGCGGGCGCGGTGCCGCCGCTCGTGGGCTATGCGGCCGCGACCGGAAACCTGGCGCTGCCCGCGCTCCTGCTCTTCGCCATCGTCTTCTTCTGGACGCCGCCGCACTTCTGGGCGCTCGCGCTGTTGATCAGGCGCGACTACGAGGCCGCCCGGATCCCGATGCTTCCGGTGGTGCGCGGCGAGCGCGAGACCACCCGGCAGATCGTCGTCTACTCGCTGGTGCTCGTCGGCGTGACGCTGCTGCCCGTCGCCTGGCGGACGTTCGGCTTCGTCTACCTGGCCTCGGCAATCGCGCTGGGCGCGTGGTTCCTGCTCCTTGCCTGGCGCCTGCGCGCGGAACCGACCCCGGCTCGCGCGAGCGGCCTCTTCCACTACTCGCTGGCTTACCTGGCCCTGCTCTTCGTCGCCATGGCCGTCGACCCGCTGCTCACGTGACCGAGCCCGTCCCGCAGCCGCCGCCTCCCCGGACGACGGTCCCACCCGTCGACCCCTCGCTCGAGCTTGCGCGGAAGAACCTCGCCTGGGGCCTGGCGCTGTTCGGGATCTTCGTGCTGCTGTTCGGCGGCACGGTCCTGATCGCGCTCGCTTATCTCTGGCTCGACTGACTCCGTCTTCCTGGCCGTTCCGGAGCACGTCGGTCCGGGCGTCCGCCTAGCCGTCAAGGACCTGTTCGACACCGCCGGGCTGAAGACGACGTACGGCTCCGTGATCTTCGCGGAGCACGTCCCCGAGCGGAGCGCGCCGGCGGTGCGTCGGCTCGAGGAGGCGGGGTACGCGAACGTCGGCAAGACGAACCTGCACGAATTCGCGTACGGCGTCACCTCGCAGAACCCGCACTTCGGGACCGTGCCGAACCCCGTCGCTCCTGGCCGGGTCGCCGGCGGATCGAGCGGCGGCTCCGCGGCCGCCGTCGCCGCCGGCCTGGCCGATGTCGCGCTCGGCTCGGACTCGGGCGGCTCGATCCGGATCCCGTCCGCCTGGTGCGGCCTCGTGGGGTTCAAGCCGACCTTCGACCTCGTCCCGATCGAGGGCTGTTTCCCGCTCGCGCCGAGCTTCGACCACGCAGGCCCGATGGCACGGTCGGTCGCGGATTGCGTCGCGATGGTGGAG
>DATFQE010000208.1:0-6339 GCA_035264445.1 Gaiellaceae bacterium
TGTCGCTCAGCCACACGCTCGAGATCGCGGTCGACCGCGTCGCCGGATTGCTCGGCGTCGAGCGGCTCGCCGTCTACCTGCAGGACGACGAGGGCCGCCTCACCGTTGCCGAAGCGCGGGGGCTCGCCGGCCCCCACGTCGAGGTCGCGGAACGCCTGCTCGAGCTCGCGCTGGGACCGTTTCGGGCCCGCGGGATGCTCGTCGTCGACGATGCCGCGCTCGACGTGCGGCTCGCCGACGTCGCCGAGGCGCGCGCGGCCGCGGGTATCGACGCGGCCGTGGCCGTGCCGCTGCTCGTGACCGCGGAGCTGATCGGCCTTCTTGCTGTGTACCCGCCGCGCGGACGTGAGCTGGCAGCGGACGAGACGGCGCTGCTTTCCGCGCTCGCGGTTCAGCTCGCCGTCGCCGTCGAGAACGCGCGGCTCCACGAACGGACGACGAGGCTCGCCGCGGAGCGCGAGAAGGCGCTCGCCGCGGAGAGCCAGACCGCGCGCGAGCTACGGTCGTTGTACGAGATCTCGCGCTCGTTCGTGAACGAGCTGACGCTCGACGCGACGCTCGATGCCGTCGTGCGGGCCGTGGTCGAGCTCCTCGGGGTCGACGTCGCCGTCCTTCGCCTTCCGGACGAGCGGAACGACGAGCTCGTGGCTGTCCGCGTCCACGTGGCCGATCAGCGCCTGCACGAGGCGGTCGGTCCGCTCGTCGGTCGGTCGCAGCAGCTCGCGAAGCTGCCCGGACGCCGCTTTCTGCGGGCCGGGAAGCCACTCGTCCTCGACGCCCAGGCCGCGCGCAACCTCGGCGCGTCGTACGAGCTGCTCGTCCCGTTCCTCGAGCGCGGCGCGACGTGCGCAATCGTGCCGGTGGGGACGCCGACCGAGCTCCTCGCGACGATGACCGTCCTGTCGCTCGACCCCGACCGGCCGGTCACCGGGCGCGCGCTCGAGCTCGCCGACTCGATCGTCCGCCAGGCCGCGATCGCGATCGACCGCGCGCGGCTCTACGAGCAGCAGAAGTCGTTCTCGGACACGATGCAGCTTTCGCTGCTGCCTCGGACGAAGCCCGACTTGCCGGGCCTGGAGGTCGGGCACTTCTACGAGTCCTCGGCGCGCGTCGAGGTCGGCGGCGACGTCTACGACTTCCTCGTGCTGCCGGACGGCCGCCTCGCCGTCGCGCTCGGCGACGTCACGGGTCACGGGATCGAGGCGACCGCGGACATGGCGATGACGAAGTTCGTCTTCCGCTCGCTCGCGCGCGAGCACCCCGATCCCGGCGAGTTCCTCGCGTTCGCGAACGAGGTCGCCGTCGGAGAGCTCACCGTCGAGAAGTTCGTCACGATGGCCTACCTGGCGATCGACCCCGCGAGCGGTACCGTCGTGGCTGCGAGTGCGGGGCACCCCCAGCCACGGCTGGTCCACTCCGACGGGCGTGTCGAGACGCTCGAGGTCGGCGGGCTCGCGCTCGGAATCGACTCGCAGCAGACCTACGACGAGGCGCGCGCGCAGCTCGAGCCGGGGTCGCTGATCGTCCTCTACACGGACGGCGTCGTCGAAGCGCGCGGCGCCGACGGCGAATTCTGGGGTCACGAGCACCTCGATGCGTGCCTCTCCGCGAACCGCGGGGTCTCCGCCGACGAGATCGCCGAGCGCACGATCGCCTCGTGCCGCGAGTTCGCGGGCGGCGACCTCGAGGACGACTGCGCGATCGTCGTCGTCAAGCGGACGTAGCGATGATCGCCGTGCCGACCGCCGCCGTTCCGCTCGGCCGCTTGAGCGCGGTCGTCTTCATGGCCGGGGTCGGCTCGCTGGCGACCGAGATCGCGGCCTCGCGGCTGCTCGCTCCGTACTTCGGCAATTCGACAGTCGTGTGGGCGAACGTGATCGGGCTCGTGCTCGCCTCGCTCTCGCTCGGGTACTGGCTCGGAGGCCGGCTGGCCGATCGCCGCCCCGATCCTCGGCTGCTCGGCGCCGTCGTCGCGGCCGCCGCGGTCATGGTCGCCGCGACGCCCTTCCTCGCCCGCCCGTTCCTCGACCTCACGGTCGAGGGGCTCGACGACGTCTCGACGGGCGCGGCGATCGGCTCGTTCTTCGGCGTCCTGATCCTCTTTGCGCCGCCGGTGACGCTGCTTGGGATGGTCGCGCCGTTCGCGATCCGGCTCGCGCTCGTGACCGTCGAGTCGGCAGGGGCGGTCGCGGGCCGCCTCTACGCCGTGTCGACGATCGGCAGCCTGCTCGGGACCTTCCTCTCCGCGCTGATCGCGATTCCGCTGATCGGCACGCAGCGGACGCTCCTCCTGAGCGCGGCGCTCCTCGCGGTCGCGGGCGCCACGCTCCTCGGCGTCCGCTGGCTCGCGCTCGGCGCCGCGCTCGCGGCGCTCCTCGCGTTCCCGCCCGGGGTGGTCAAGGCGAGCGAGGGCGTGATCCACGAAGACGAATCGCTCTACCAGTTCGTGCAGGTGACCGAGCACGACGGGGCCAGGCGGCTCTACCTCGACGAGGGCGTCGCCGTCCATTCGGTCTGGCGGCCCGAGGACGTGCTGACCGGGGGCGTCTGGGACACGTTCCTGGCGCTTCCGCCGCTGCTCGGCCGCCCACTCGAGCGGGTTGCCATCCTCGGCAACGCGGGCGGCACGACGGCGCGGGCGATGGGCGTGTACTACCCGAACGCCGAGATCGACGGCGTCGAGCTCGATCCGGCCGTGACGGAGGTCGGGCGCCGCTACCTCGGCCTCGACGACAACCCGCGGCTCCACGTCCACACGGCCGACGCGCGTCCGTTCCTCCGCCGGAGCGCCGGCGGCTACGACCTGATCGTCGTCGACGCCTACCGGCCTCCGTACGTGCCGTTCTACCTCGCGACCCGGGAGTTCTTCAAGCTTGTGCGCGAGCGGCTCGCGCCCGGCGGGATCGTCGCCTTGAACGTCGCGTCGGTGCCGGACGACACCAGGCTCGCGGAGGGAATCGCCACGACGGTCGCGGCGGAGTTCCCTGCCGTCTGGACGTGGCAGGCGCTTCGCTTCAACCAGATCGTCGTCGGCCTGACGCGCGAGCTTCCCCGCAGTGAGATCGAGCGCCGCTTGAGCGCCGTTCGGGGTGATCTCGCACCGCTGACGCACCTCGCCGCGCGCGACTTCACACCCGCTCGGACGTCCGGTGATCCGTGGACGGACGATCACGCCCCGGTCGAGTGGATCACCGACCGCATGATCATCGAGTACGCGGCCGAGGGTGGGCGCCTGGACGAGACACCGCTCCCGACGGCCCCGTGAGCGGGATCCGCCTGCGCCGGGGCTACACTTTTCGCCGTGAGACGCGCGCTGCTTGCCGCTTTTCTCCTGCTCCTGTGCGCCCTCGCGGGCGTGCTCAGCGCGTCGGTGCTCGCTGCCAACGGGCCGCTCGGCTTCCTGCAGACGACCGGGACGACGACTGCGCCTCCACCGCCGGTGCCGTCGCCGCAGATTCCGCCGGGCGTGACGATCTCGGGCGTCTCGGTCGAGTACATGACGGCCGACGAGGCCGAGGTCGCCGTGGGCGAGGCGTTCGCGGCCCCGCTTCCCGTCCGCTTCGCGAAGCGGACCTTCGCGCTCGATCCGAGCCGCTACGCGACTCCGCAGATCCGCCGCGCGATCGCCTACGCGCTCGCTGCGCGGCCGGGCACGACGGTCCGTCTTCCGGTGACGCTCCGCCGCAATCGCGTCGCGGGCTGGGCGGCGGCGCTCGCGAAGCGGTTCGACCGCTCCCCCGTCGACTCGACGCTTCGGCTGCGGAATCTCCGGCCGTGGCTCAGCAAGGATCGTCCCGGGCGCATGCTCGACCGGCGGACGACGACGAACGCGATCCTCGATCGGCTCTCGACGCACAGCCGCCGGCCGATCGTCGCGAAGGCGAAGGCCGTGAAGCCGGCGGTGACGCGGGCGAGCTACGGCCCGATCATCGTCATCCGGCGCGACTCGAAGGGCCTCTACCTCTACAACGGCATGCGGCTCTGGCGGACGTTCGGCGTCGCCACCGGGCAGTCGAGCTACCCGACGCCGGTCGGGCGCTGGTCGATCGTGACGATGCAGCGGAACCCGTGGTGGTACCCGCCGAACTCCGACTGGGCGCGCGGCGAGAAGCCCGTGCCGCCGGGGCCGGGGAACCCGCTCGGGACGCGGTGGATGGGCCTTTCGGCGGCCGGCGTCGGGATCCACGGCACCCCGGACAGCGCCTCGATCGGGTACTCCGCGTCGCACGGCTGCATCCGGATGCACATCCCGTCGGCCGAATGGCTCTTCAACCACGTCGACGTGGGCACGCCCGTCTTCATCGTCGCGGCTTAGCGCTGTGAGGCTGAAACTCGTGGGCCAGGTGGCGGCGATCGGGCTCGTCGCAGGCTTGCTCGTCCTCCTCGTCTGGAAGGTGGCCGGCGGCTCCGAGTCGCAGGTCGAGGGGCTGCGCAGCGGGAAGACGCCGCCCGCTCCGGGGTTCAACCTGCCGCGGCTGCGGGGCGACGGAAACATCTCGCTCGCCTCCTACCGCGGCAAGGCCGTCGTCGTGAACTTCTGGGCCTCGTGGTGCGAGCCGTGCAAGGCGGAGGCGCCGTTGCTCGAGGACGCCTGGCGTCGGTACCGCGACCGCGGGCTCGTCGTGCTCGGCGTCAACTCGCAGGACCTGTCGTCGGACGCGCGCCGTTTCGCGAAGCAGATGGGATGGACGTATCCGCTCGTCCGCGACGGCCCCGGCGACATCCTCGGGCCGTACGCCGTGGCGGCGTTTCCCGAGACGTTCTTCGTCGACCGCAACGGGAAGGTGATCGGCCGGATCGACGGCGAGGTCTCCGAGGACGAGCTGCAATCGAACATCGAGCGGGCGCTGGCATGAGGTGGGTCGTCGTGGCGGCGCTGATCGCGCTGATGCTCCCGGCCTCGGCGTCCGCCGCGTGCCCGGAGCTGCGCTCGCTCGAGGGTGAGCTGATGTGCCCGACCTGCGGGACGACGCTCGAGCTCTCGAACGCGCCGGCCGCGAACCAGATCCGCCGCTACGTCTGCGAGCGTGCGGCGGCCGGCGACTCGAAGGGCGAGATCAAGGACAAGCTCGTGGCCGACTTCGGGCCCGGCGTGCTCGCGTCGCCGCCCACGAAGGGCTTCGACCTGCTCGCCTGGGTGCTGCCGCTGCTCGCGTTAGGCGCCGGCGCCGCCGTGCTGGCGGGGCTCGTCGTTCGCTGGAGCCGTCGCCGCGAGCCGGAGCCGGCGTCCGACGGCGAGCCGAGCGCCAACGGCCGGACCGAGCTCGACCCCGAGCTCGAGAAGCGGCTCGAGGACGAGCTCGCCCGCTTCGAGTAGATGCTGACGCGGATACCCGTCGCATACCTGGCGGGCCTGTTGTCGATCGCGTTTCCGTGCGTCCTGCCGCTCGTGCCGGGCTACCTGTCCTCGGTGGCCGGCGTGGAGGCGGGGCGCCTCGGTGAGCGCGGTGTCGGGCGCCGCGTCGTCGTCGCGAGCATCCCGTTCGTCCTCGGCTTCACCGTTGTGTTCGTCGTTCTGGGGGCGGGCGCGGCGGCGCTCGGCGGGCTCGTGGACGCGCAGCGGCGCGCGGAGTTCGCCGGCTTTGTCCTGGTCGTGCTCGGGCTCGCGCTCGTCGGGCTGCTGCCCTGGTCGGAGCGGCTCGTCGCGCCGGAGCTGGTCGCAGGCGCCCGGGCGCGCGGCTCGAACGCACTGCTCGGTGCGGCGTTCGCCGTGGTCGCCGCCCCCTGCATCGGCGCGGTGCTCGCGTCGATCCTCGTGCTCGCGGCCGACGCGGCGACGGTCGTCCGAGGTGCGATTCTCCTGGCCGCCTACTCGCTCGGCCTCGGATCGGCGTTCCTGCTGATCGGCATCGCCTTCGCACGGGCGATGACGGCGTTCCGCTGGATCCGCGATCACTACGTCGCGATCCGGGTGGTGAGCGGCCTTACGCTCGTCGCGCTGGGCCTCCTGCTCTTCTTCCACCGCGACTGGTGGCTGCGGGTAGCCCTGAACCGCGTGCTCTCCGAGGTCGGACTGGGCACGCTGGACTGAAGGCCAGACATGCCCCACTCGAACGGTCGCGCCGGGGCCAGGCGCCTCTTCCCGGTGCCAGGCACCGTCATGAGCGGCGTCACGAATCGTCCACCAGCGCCGCTTCGCCGCGCGAGCGGAGGCGCGTCGACGGTCCTTCGCGCGCCTCGGCGGTGCCAGGCATGCGCACAAAAGCGTCACGGACAGTGCACAGGCCTCAGACGTGCAGCGAGGGAAGCTCGAGCGATCCGCGGTCGACGATGATCGCGGCGGCCCCGAGCTGCGAGAGGACGGCCTCGAGGTCGACACTACGATGGGTCGGCGCGAAC
>DATFQE010000209.1:0-6177 GCA_035264445.1 Gaiellaceae bacterium
CTTGTCGTCCTCGAACAGGAAGTACTCGAGCTCGGGGCCGACGTTGAACGTGTCGAACCCCATCGACTGCATCCGCTCCAGCGCGCGCCGCAGGACGTAGCGGGGGTCGCCCTCGTACGGCTGGCCGTCGGGAGTGACGACATCGCAGATCATGCGCGCGACCTTCGTCTCGCCCTCCTTGTGGGGCATCAGCTGGAACGTGCCCGGATCCGGGATCGCCACCATGTCGGACTCCTCGATCGCGTTGAAGCCGGTGATCGACGAGCCGTCGAAGCCCATCCCGTCGTCGAGAGCTCCCTCGAGCTCGTCGGGTGTGATCGCGAAGCTCTTCAGGTGCCCTTCGAGATCGGTGAACCACAGCAGGACGAACTGGACGCCTTCGTCCTTCGACCGCGAGACCACTTCGCTCCGCGCCTCCGGGCTCGACGTCGCCCTCGTCCTGGACTCGACCTGCGCCATGCCTTTTCTCCTCTCCTCCTGAAAATGCAAAGAGCCCCGGACGCGCAGAAGCGTCCGAGGCCCCGTCGCCTCCAACTCGGCCGCAGTCTACACAGCCTCGGGGAGCTCCTCTAGTTCAGGTTCCTTGCCCCCGTGGCGAACGGCTCTCGCGTACAGCGCGACCGCCGGCGTGAGCAGGAAGCCCGCGACGACCAGGGCCGCGCGCAGCGAGGCGACCGTGCCGACGGCGCCCACCCCCGGACCACCTGCGACCTCGCCGAAGGCGTTCGACTGGTTCACCATCGACGTCACCGTCGCGCGCACGCTCGAGTCCTCGATGTTGCGGTTCAGCCAGGTCAGGTAGAGCGGCTCGGTGATCCGGCGCGCGAGGCGGGCCAGCATGTACGCCGTGAGCGCGAGCGCGAAGCCGGTCGCCAGGCCGAAGACGACCACGGAGGCGGAGACGAGCGCCGTCAGGAGCATGAGCGCTCGCGCCAGCGCGGCGTTGTCGGCGTGCTCGAAACGCGGGATCAACAGCGACGTGATCACGATCCCGGCGAGCAGGCCCACCGCGTTGATCAACCCGAACCAGACCACCGGCTCGAGGCCGAAGAGGTCGGGCAGGCCGACGTCGCGGATCAGGTGGGCCTCCCAGAGGCGGTCGATGCCCTCCGCGGCCGCCCCGACGAAGAAAGCGATCGCCATGATGATCAGCAGGAGGCGCTCCGCGCGGATCAGCCGGCCCCCGGCGAGCGTGGTCGCCTTGACGTCCCGCCAGGCGCCGAGACGCTCGGACGCGGGCTTGCGGACGAAGCCGTGCTCGGGCATCACCACGATGCAGGCAAGGCCCGTCGCGAGGGTGATCGCGCCGCCGAAGATGAGCGCCGCGCCCAGGTCCCACATGGCGACGCCTACGCCGGCGAGGGCGCCGACGATCGCGCCCGCGTACGCGAACTGCGCGTTGCGCAGGAAAACCCGGCCGACGCGCTCGACGCCGACCTCGTCCGTGATCCAGGCTTCGTAGGCGCCGCTCAAGCACGTCGCGGCGACGCCCCACAGCATCGAGGCCGCAATCAGGGCCGCATAGGACTCGGTCAGCCCGATCGCGATCGCTGCCACGCCTTCGAGCGACAGCCCGAGGATCACGGACGCGCGCCGGCTGTAGGTGTCCGCGATCACGCCGGTCGGGATCTCGAAGAGGAAGATCGTCGCCTCGAACACCGTCCCGAGCAGCACGAGCTCGAGCGGGTTCAGCCCGACCTCGCTCACGTAGTAGACCGCCATCACCGTGGTCGCGGCGTGGAAGCCGATGTCGGCGAAGAACTCGATCCCGTACGAGACCGTCTTTGCCGGCAGGCGGCGCATCCGCTAGCGCCTCGGCAGCGGAATCGGGCCGCGCATATTCACGCTGACGGAGCGGTAGACGTAGCCCAGTTGCTCGTTGGCGGCGCGCATGGCGTCGTTCCCTCGCTGCGTCCACGTCACGATCTCCTCGATGCCGTTCGCCGCCGCCCACGCCAGCTCGGCCCGCTTGAGCGCCGTGGCCAGCCCTCGTCGTCGCCAGTCCGACCGGACGACCGTCAGCCCGTCCTCGGCCAGATTCGGGGCGTCTCCCAGGCGGCAGAGGCCCGAGTAGCCGACGATGTCGCCGTCGGCGACCGCCACGAACGAGCCCTCGGGAAACGTCGCCTCGTCGGCGAGCCAGTCGTCGAGCGAGATCGTCACGGGCTCCGTCGTTGCCATGTCCGCCCACCCGGCCACGCCGAGCGGGTATGCCTCGCGCAGGAGCTCGGGCCGCTCGGAGACGGTGACGAACGTGACGCCCGGCGGCGGCTCGGCGGGCGGCTCGTCACCGAGCGTCCGCACCTGCTCGACCTGGCGGTCGGCCTCCTCGAACCCGAAGCGCTCGGCGAACGCGATCGAACCGCAATCGTTGCCGTCGACGTGCGCGCCCGCTGCCTCGAAGCCCAGCTGCTCGAGGTGGTCCGCAAGCCTGACGAGCAGCGCGCTTCCGATCCCGCGCCGCCGGGCAGCCGGCAGCACCCGGGGAGCGACGAAGCCGCGGTCGGCGTTGTCCGAAGGCGCGGCGAAGCCAACCGCCACGGGCTCGCCCGCGTGCTCCGCGAGCAGGTAGAGGCGCCGCGGCTCGCGCTCCCGCCGTTCGCGCAGCTTCTCGACGTTCCAGGGGATGTCGTCCGGGACGGCCGCGTTCGCGACGGCGACGTACGCCTCGAGGTCGGCGTCCGTCGCGACCGGCCTAACCTGAACGCTTGAGCTTCCCATGACGCTTCGCATACCTCTCTCCTCGTCTGAACACCTCGAGCCCGAGCGGGATCGAGACCGCGCCGATCACGAGCAACGGCCAGATCTCGTCCCACAGCGCGGTGACACCGTCGCCGTTCAGGATCGAGTCGCGGATCCCGTCCAGCGCGTACGTCGCGGGCGAGATCGTCGAGAGCCACTGCATCCACTCGGGGAGCACCGAGACCGGGTAGTAGACGCCCGAGACGACGAGCAGCATCCCCTGCGCGATGAAGCCGAGCTGCGTGCCCTTCTCGGGCGAGATCAGCGGCAAGACGGCGGTCATCATCCCGATCCCGACGAACGAGATCGACGCGATCGCGAGGATCACGAGGGCCGCGACGAAGTTCGCGTCGGGCAGCTCGAGCTCGAAGAACGCCGCCACGACGGCGAACAGGAGCACCGCGCGGACGATCCCGTAGGCGATCGCGAACAGGCCCATCCCGAACAGGTGCACCGGCCTCGCGAGCGGGGCCATGAACGTGTACTCGATCGTTCCCTCCCAGCGCTCCCAGGCAACCGTCTCCGTCAGGATCTCGAAGATGATCCCGAGGTAGGCCCAGACGACCCCGCCGATCAGGAGGATCGTCGTCGCGCGGTTGACGTCGATCTCGCCGCCGGCCGCCTCGATCCCCTCGGCGATGAAGACGATCGTGAGCGTGTTCGCGACCGTCCAGAGGAAGAACGCGACGTCCCACCAGATGTACCGCTTGACGAGGTACCAGTTGCGCTCGATAACGCCGCCGAGCCCGACGAGCTCGTGGCGCAGCGACAGGGCGACGGCTCTCATACCGGCACCTCGGCTTCTTCCTGCTCGAAGGAACGGCCCGTCGCGGCGAAGAACGCTTCCTCGAGCGTGCCGGCGCCGTAGCGCTCCTTGAGCTCGTCCACGGACTCGAGCATGAGCAGCCGCCCGCGGTCGAGGATGCCGACGCGCTCCGCCAGCTCCTCGGCCTCGGCGAGATCGTGGGTGCAGAGCAGGATCGTCGAATCGTGCGTCTGGCGCATCTCCTTGACGAACTCCTGCACCTCGAGCTTCGAGCGCGGGTCGAGCCCGGTCGTCGGCTCGTCGAGCAGCAGGAGGACGGGCGCCGTCAACAGCGCCCGCGCAAGCGCGACCTTCTGCTGCATCCCGCGGGAGAGGTCCTCCATCGGCTCGCCGCGACGGTCCGGGGGGAAGCCGACCCGCTCCAGGATCGCCGGGATCTTCCCGCGCGTCTCACGAGCCGTGAGCCCGTAGAAGCGGGCCGCGTAGCTGAGATTCTCCGTCGCGGACATCTTCTTGAAGAACGACGCCTCCACGGACACGCGGTTCACCAAGCGGCGCACGGCGCGAGGCTCGGTGAAGACGTCGTGCCCGAACACCCGGGCACTCCCGCCTTCGTGCAGGAGGAGGGTCGAGAGCAGACGGACCAGCGTCGACTTGCCCGAGCCGTTCTGGCCCAGGATCGCCACGCACTCGCCGCGCTCGATCGTGAAGCTGACGCCGTCGAGGGCGGCGACCCGGCGACGGCGCTTGCGCAGGCCGCCGCCGTCCTTACGGACGAACTCTTTGCGCAGATCGGCCACTACCACGGCCGCGTTCATGTGAGGGCTCCTTCGGTCGGCTGAGAACAGGGCAACTGTGGCCGCGCCCCCTCGAGGCGGGCCACGCACGGATGTGGTTGCTCAGCCGACTCGCATTGAGCCGAGCAGACTACCGGAGAGCCGTTGCCGGCTCAAGGGCCGATTTCTTCCGTGAGACGGCGCGGACGCCGCGGATCGCCTCGAGCGAGAGCACGACCAGCGTCGACGCGAGCGACCACGCGGCCGCGAACACGAGCGTCTCGGTGACCCCGAACGCGTCGGCCGCGGGCCCTGCGAGCATGTAGCCGGCGGGCAGGAAGACGAGCGAGCCGAGCCAGTCGTAGGAGCTGACCCGGGAGAGCGCGCGGTCGGGGATGTTCGTCTGCAGGACGGTCAGCCAGAGCGTGCCCGCGAAGTTGATCGCGACGGAGCCGACGAGCGCGAAGGCGGCGATCACCGCGACGGGCGCGGCGCCTGCGAGGGCGAGGTAGAGCGGAACCTCGAGCAGGATGCCCGCGAAGGCGACGGCGAGCGGCCGGCGCGGCTCCACGCGCAGCGCCAGGAGGCCGCCGACGATCGAGCCGACGCCCATCGAGGCAAGGATCGTGGCGTAGGCGCTCGCGCCGCCCAGCTCCTCGTCCGCCACGATCGGCGTCAGCACCCAGAACGGCGCCAGCACGAACAGGTGGAAGAGGGCGAAGTGGGCCACGCTCACCCAGACCCATGTCCGTGACGTGAACTCGCGCCAGCCCTCCACCAGGTCGGTCACGAAGCGCGTTCGGACGGCGCGCGTCTCGCGCTCGATCCGGAGCAAGGCGAGGAAGGCCGCGCTCACGACGAAGGTGGCGCCGTCCGCGACGAACGCCCAGCCGGCCCCGACGGTCGCCACCAGCACGCCTCCCACGGCGGGGCCGACCACGTTCGCCGTCGAGCGCGACAGCTGCAGCATCCCGTTCGCGCGCTGGAGAAGGTCGGGCCGCACCGTCTGCGGCACGAGGCCGGTCGAGGCGGGGTCGAAGAAGGCCTGCGCGGCGCCGTAGACCGCCATCAGCACCATCAGGTGCCAGATCTCCGCGCGGCCGGCGATGAGCAGGAACCCGGCCGTCGCCTGCGTGCAGGCACGGACGCCGTCCGCCGTCAGCATCACGACGTTCCGCGGCAGCCGGTCGGCCCAGACGCCGCCGACGAGCACGAGCACGACCATCGGGATCATCCGGGCCGCGAAGACGAGGCCGAGCGCCGAGGCCGAGCTGTCGAGCTCGAGCACGGCGAAGGCGAGCGCGACCGGCACGAGCTTGTCCCCGAAGTCCGAGATCGCTCGGCCGGCGAACAGCAGTTTGAAGCGGGGTTCCCCCAGCGCGGCGACGAGATCCTTCAAGCCGACACGACATTAGTACGGCTTACGCGGCGATGAAAGCCGCTGCACTTGCATCGTCTGCGCGATCGTCTATCCTCGGATGCGAGGCGCCCTCCACGAGGGCGGGCGCCCGAGGCATCGGAGCCTCAGGACGGATCTGACCGTCCTGGGGCTTTTTTGTTGGTCCAACGCGGGAGGAAACAGATGTCGGAGCTCGAGTCCAGGCACTACCTGGCAAACGGGAGCAAGACGGCGACCGAGGCGCGCCACGCGATCGAGTGGGCGGGCGAGACCCGGGCGCAGATGGTCGACCTCAAGTTCTGCGACCTGCTCGGCTCGTGGCAGCACATGACGCTGCCCGTGTCGGCGTTCGCGGAGTCGGCCTTCGACGAGGGTCTCGGCTTCGACGGCTCGTCGATCCGCGGCTGGCAGGGCATCTCGGAGTCGGACATGTTGCTGATGCCCGATCCCGGCTCGGCCATCCTCGACCCGTTCACGGAGGCGCCGACCCTTTC
>DATFQE010000210.1:0-20221 GCA_035264445.1 Gaiellaceae bacterium
TCAGGCTCGTCGTCCGTCGAGCCGAAGACCCCGGCCCGGTACTGCTTCCGCGCGGCGCCGTCGAGCCCGAGCTCCAGCGCGTCCATCCTCGCCTGCGCCTCGTCGGCCGCCGGCCCCTCGGCGTACCCCTTGCCCACTACCAGTGCCGCTTCCAGTAATGCTGCCCAGCTTCTGGGTCGCGAGCACCAAGCCAGGGGCCGCACTCGCCCGCGTCAAAGGCTCGGTGCAGCCCTTGCAAGGGCGAGGGTGGTTCCTGGCGCCGCGTGATCGCGGGCCAGAAGCAGGCTTGTATTGCTGGAAGGGGCACTAAGCCTCGGCCAGAAGGGCTTGCAGGTCGAGCGGCCGGGTGAACATCGTGAGCTCGCCGTCGGCGCTCCTGGGCCATTCCTCGCGCGGGCGATCGTGGTACAGCTCGATGCCGTTGTCGTCCGGGTCGCGCAGGTAGATCGCCTCGCTGACGCCGTGATCTGATGCACCCGAGAGCGGCACGCCGGCCTCGACCACCCGCTTCAGGGCTGTCGCGAGCGCCTGCCGGTTCGGGTACCGGATCGCGACGTGGTAGAGCCCCGTCGTCCCCTGCGGCGGCGGCGAGCCGCCCTTCGATTCCCAGGTGTTCAGCCCGATGTGGTGGTGGTAGCCGCCCGCCGAGACGAACGCGGCCTGGTCACCCATCCGCGCGAACTCCTCGAAGCCGAGCACGTCACGGTAGAAGCCGAGCGCGCGGTCGATGTCCGAGACCTTCAAGTGGACGTGCCCGATGTCGACGCGCGGGTCGATCGGCTCGCTCATGCCGCGAAGCCTAGTCGGGCGGGGGCGGCGGCTTCGGAACCTCCTCCGAGAGCTCCTCGGCGCGCTCCAGGGTCTCGTCTGCCTCGACCTCGGCGTCGCGGAGCCGCTGCTTCGCACGGGCTTCCTCGAGCTCCGCCTCGCTGGGCTCGTGCTCGCTCACTCGATCGGCGGTTCGGGGTCCGGAAGCGGCGGAGCGGGCTCGGGCGGCGGCTGCGGCTCGGGATCGGGCGGCTCGGGGGGCGGCCTCGGCGGCTGTGGGTCGATCACCGTCACGTGGACCCAGTTCCCGCGACGGAGGAGCCGAAACAGCAGCCGCGCCTCACCGTATGCTCGAACCCGTGCCGGTCGAAGCCGACATCATCCCCCGCGGCCCCTTCTCGCTCCGGCTCTCCGCCCGCGGAAGCGTGGTCGGTCGGAGCTACCGCGACGGCGTCTTCGCCGTGCTCATGGACGTGGACGGGCGCAGCGAGCGCGGGATCGCAGCGCAGCGACGGGACGGCTCCTTGCGCCTGCGCGCGGAGACCGAGGACGGCCTCGAGCGGCTGCGGTTCGTCCTGGCCCTCGACGACGACCACTCGGAGTTTCTCCGGCGCTTCCACGACGACGAGCTGATCGGCCCGGCGACGAGGCACCTGCGCGGCCTGCGGCCGCTCCGCACGGCGACCGTCGCGCACGCACTGCTGCGCGCGGTGGCCGCGCAGTTGATCACGATGCAGGAGGCGCGCGACATCGAGCGCCGCGTCGCGCGGGTCGTGGGCGTGCCGCCGACGCGCGAGGGGCTGGGCCGCCTCGCGCCCGCGGAGCTCCAGCGACTGGGCCTCTCCGCGCGAAAGGCCGCTTCGCTCGTCCGCATCTGCCGTTCGCTCGACCTCGAGCGGCTGCGCGGCCTCGACGGAGACGCGGTCGCAGCACGGCTCGTGCGGGAGCGCGGAATCGGGCTCTACTCGATCGGCGTGGTCTTCATCGAAGGGCTCGGTCGCTACGACCGCGGCATCAACCGCGACCTGGGCCTCGTCAAGCTCATGTCGCTGATCGAGGGCCGCTGGGTCGAGGCCGACGAGACTGACGCCCTCCTCGCGCGGTACGACGAGTGGCAGGGGCTTGCGAGCGTCTACCTGCTGGCCGGCTGGAGCCGCGGCCTGATTCCCCTCAAGGTGACGCCGGCCGAGATGCGCCTCAACCGCATCCGCACCCGCTACGCGGCCTGATCGGTGCGAATCCTTTGCTCGACCGGCGCGGTAACGCGCCATCCGAACCGGGCCGACCACCGCCTGATCGCAGACGTTCGTGACCTGCCGTGCGCCGGCTTCGAGCTGTCGATCTATTCCGGCTGGGTCGAGGAGGTGGACGCCGTCGCGGAACGCATCGCCGCGCTGGCTCTACCGGTTGAGACCGCACACGCCGAGAAGGCCGTCGGCGCACGGCTGAGCGAGGGCGACCCGCAGGCCGTCGAACGGCTGGAGCGCAGCGCACGGCTGGCCGCCCGCGTGGGAGCGCGCCTGCTCGTCCTGCACCTCTGGGAGCTGCCGCTCGGCGACCGCCAGCTCGAGCGCAATCTCGACCTCCTGCCCGCGTGTGCGGACGTAGTCGAGCGGGCCGGCCTCACCCTCGGCATCGAGACGATCCCGTGCACCGTCGGGTCGCCGCTCGCGAACGTCGCGCGCGCGGTCGAGCGCGAGCCTCGGTGCGTCGCCGTCCTCGACACCGAGTTTCTGGCGATGCACGACGAGCTCGGCGCCGCTCCGGACGCGGGACTTCCTGTCGGCCACATACACGTCAAGGACTTCGCCGGCGAGATTCGCCACGGCGACCCGCGAACGCGCTACCTGCTTCCCGGAGAGGGCGCGCTCGACCTCGACGGGTTCCTCGACCGCCTGGGCGCGGACGGGTACGACGGCACCATCACGCTCGAGCCCTCCGCCGTCGACCCGGACGGCGGCCTCGACCGCACCCGGCTGGCGGCGATTGCGACCGCGCTGCGCGCCCTAGACTCACGCCATGGCTCCTGACCCACGCCGGATCGCGATCCTCGGCTGCGGCAAGATCGGTGAGGCGCTGCTTGCCGGCCTCCTGACCACGGGCTGGCGCAACGCGGACGAGATCGTCGTGACGGGGCGCCGCGACGAGCGGCTGCAGGAGCTCAAGGAGCGGCACGGTGTCACGGCGACCCGCTCGAACGCCGAGGCCGTCAGCGGCGCAGGCGTGGTCGTGATCGCGGTCAAGCCGCAGGACTTCGACGTGCTCCTCGGCGAGATCGGCGGGCTGCTCTCCCCGGACCAGGTCGTGCTTTCGATCGCGGCAGCGGTGCCGACGGCCGCGATCGAGCGGCGGCTGGCGGAGCCCGTTCCGGTGCTACGGGCGATGCCGAACACGCCCGCGACCGTCCACGAGGGCGTCGCCGGCCTCTGCGCCGGCGCGCACGCCGGCGAGGCGCACCTCGCGGCGGGCCAGGATGTACTCGAGCACGTCGGCCGCGTCGTCCGCGTCGCCGAGATCTACATGGACGCCGTTACGGCAGTCTCGGGCTCGGGGCCGGCGTACTTCGCGCTCCTCGCGGAGGCGATGATCGAGGCGGGCATCCTGCTCGGCCTCTCGCGCGAGATCTCCACCGACCTCGTCGTACAGACGATGCTCGGCACGGCGAAGCTGCTGCGGGACGAGCACATGCACCCGGTCGAGCTGCGCGAGATGGTCACCTCGCCGGGCGGCACGACGATCCGTGCGATCCACGAGCTCGAGCAGGCCGGCGTGCGAGCCGCGTTCCTCAACGCGATTCAGGCCGCGATGGTCCGCTCGCGCGAGCTCGCGGCCGGCGAGCCGTGAGCGAGCCCGAGCTTCGGGTACTCGCCACTTCGGACGAGGCGTCCCAACACGCAGCTGGAGAGCTTGCCGAGGCAGCGCGCGCGGGGCTGCACATCGCGCTCTCCGGCGGCTCGGTGGCGGAGGCCTTCCGCCGCGCGGCCGAGGCCGAGCCCGACTGGACCCGCGCCGAGGTCTGGTGGGGCGACGAACGCTGCGTCCCACCCGACGACGAGCGTTCGAACTACCGCCTGGCGCGCGAGAACCTCCTCGACCGCGTGGCGCAGCCTCCGCGCGCAGTCCACCGGATCCAGGGCGAGCTGGAGCCGCCCCGAGCGGCGGACCTCTACGACGCGGAGATCGACGGCGTCCGCCTCGGCTTCGCCTTCCAGGGCGTTGGCCCGGACGGACACACCGCCTCGCTCTTCCCTGGCGATCCCGCACTGGACGAGGTCGACCGCCGGGCCGTCGCCGTTCAACGCGACGACGTCGACCGCGTGACGCTTACCCTTCCGGTGCTGTGTGCGGCCGAAACCGTGTTGTTCCTCGCCTTCGGGGAGGCGAAGGCCGAGGCGATTCGGCGCGCGTTCGCCGAGAAGCCGAGTCGCGAAACCCCGGCCAGCCTGGTCAGATCGACGGCAGGACGAACGCTCGTTCTGCTCGATCGCGCCGCGGCCGCGCGGCTGCCTTCATAGACAACGGTCCCACGAACGGTTTATAACAGCGAGAGATGGACGCGCCCACGCCCGCGCCCGAGCCACTGGAAGTCCTGACCATCGATCGCCCTGAGCAGATCAAGGCTCTCGGGCACCCCCTGCGCCTGCGCGTGCTCGAGCTGCTCGGCGAGACCGGCGAGGAGCTCTCGAATCGCGAGCTGGCGAGCCGGCTCGAGGTCGACCCCGGCCACCTCCATTTCCACGTCAGGATGCTCGTCCGTGCGGGCCTCATCCGCCCCGTCCAGGGCGCCGGCCGTGCACGCGAGAAGCCCTATCGCGCGATCGCGAAGGCGATCCGGGTCGCGCCCGAGCTGCTCGGCACGGGTTCGACGGACATCCACGCCGCGATGCTCGAGGAGGTCCAGCGCGGCTGGGAGAAGTACGGGCCCGAGGGTCGGTTCCGCAGCGCGCAGCTCACCGCGCGGCTGAAGCCCGAGCACGTTCGCGAGCTCTGGCAAGCGTTCGTCGAAAAGGCCGAGGAGCTCGAAGACCCGGGCGTGGACCCCGTCCTGGTGACGCTGGTCTCACACCCCTACACCGCGGGGGAGTAAACCGCGGGGGAAACCATGTTTTCCCCACGGACCCCCTTCTTCCATTGTTCTTCTGAACGTCAGCCGGGCCTGGCAAGCCAGGCCCTCTCAGAGGCTTGCGTCGCAGGTCACGGCGGCAGCAACGGAGAAGTGAGGTCGGCCTCTAAGCCGCGCGGCTCTGCAAGCGCCTGCAGGACGAGCACCGTGTCTGCGACCGGCACGCCCTCGAGATGCTCGTCTCTCGTCTCGAACGACTCCAGCACGCTCTCGACGGCGAGGATGTAGCCGGGCCGATCTGCCGCAGCGAGCGTGGAGAGTGCATCCGCGACGTCGCGCGGAAAGTCGTCGCGCTCGCGCAGCGACGATGCCAACGGCCTGGCCTGCTCGTCCTCTCCCAGCACGAGGTGTGCGAGCACCGCTGCGTAGCGGCCGATCGCGGAGTCGGAGTCGCCCGCGCCCGCATCGAGCGCCCAGCGGGCCGCGTCCTCGGCGCGGGCGTGATCTTCCGCCAGCAGGCGTGCCTTGATCGCGCCGATCGGTCGGCCCCAGCTTTCCGGCGGAGCGTCGGCGAAGCTCTCGCGCCACCGATCGGCGGCATGTGCGAACCACCTGGCCGCCTCGTCGGAGCGGCGCTGCATCAGCAGCGCGAGGCCGGCCCCGTACGCGGCGTTGCCCATGCGCGTGAGCTGCCGCTGCCGCGGGTCGGCCTCGGCGGGCAGGCGCGCCTCGCCGTCGTGGTAACGGCCGACCTCCCGCTCGACGAGCTCGCCCCAGTCGACGGCCACGCGAGCAGTATGTCTCCCGCCGTTGACCGATCAGTCAATCAGTCGGGCTAAGATCGGCCGCCATGGCTCGGGAGCTGCGTGAGGTCGTCTTCGTCGACGGCGTGCGGACGGCGTTCGGACGTGCCGGCCCCAAGGGCGTCTTCTGGAAGACGCGCGCCGACGACATGGGCGCGAAGGTCGTGCGCGAGCTGCTGCGCCGGAACCCGTCCCTGCCGCCCGAGCGCGTCGACGACGTGATCTACGCGGCGACCGCGCAGGTCGGCGACCAGGGGCTGACGCTCGGGCGGGACGTCGCGCTGCTCGCGGGCCTGCCGCAGTCGGTGCCCGGTTACGCGGTTGACCGGATGTGCGCCGGCGCGCTCACCGCCGTGACGGCCGGCGCCGGCCAGATCGCGTACGGCGCCTCGGACGTCGTCGTCGCCGGCGGTGTCGAGCACATGGGCCACCACCCGATGGCCGAGGAGGTCGACTTCAACCCGCGCTTCCTGACCGAACGGCTCGTGGACGGCTCCGCGGTGACGATGGGCGCGACCGCCGAGAACTTGCACGACCGCTTCCCGGGGCTGACGAAGGAGGACGCGGACACGTTCGCGGTCCGCTCGCAGCAGCGTGCGACCGCAGCCTGGCAAGACGGCGTGATGCGCCACACCGTGGTGCCGATGAGCGTCTTCACCGACAGCGGCTGGGCCGTCGCGGATCGCGACGAGTTCCTCCGCCCGGACACGTCGATGCAGGGCCTGGCCGACCTGCCGACGCCGTTCCGGGCGGGCGGACGGGTGACGGCTGGGAACTCCGCCGGGCTGACCGACGGCGCGACGGCCGCGCTCCTCGCGTCGGAGGAGGTAGCCGACGAGCTCGGGCTCGAGCCGCGCATGCGCCTCGTCGGGTTCGCGTTCGCCGGCGTCGAGCCGGAGCTGATGGGGATCGGGCCCATCCCCGCGACCAAGCGCGTGCTCGAGCAGGCCGGGATCACGATCGACGACGTGGGTCTCTTCGAGCTCAACGAGCCGTTCGCCGTGCAGGTATTGACGTGGTGCGACGGCATGGGCGTCGACCCCGACGACGAGCGCCTCAACCCGTACGGCGGCGCGATCGCCTGCGGCCATCCGCTCGCGGCGACGGGCGTGCGACTGATCGCGCAGCTGGCGTACGGGATGCGCGAACGACCCGACGTGCGGTACGGCCTCACCGCGCTCTGCATCGGGATGGGTATGGGCGCGGCGGTTCTCTGGGAACGTGCCTGACACCCAGTTCCACCTGAGGCGGGTCGAGACCGAGGCGGGCCCGCTCGCCCTGGTCACGATCGACAACGGCGCCGACCACACGAAACCGACCGTCTTCGGCCGGTCGGCGTTCGAGTCCGCCCAGCGCCTGCTGGCCGAGCTCGAGAACGGCGACTGGGTCGCGATGGTGCTGACCGGCAAGCCGTTCGTCTTCGCGGTGGGGGCCGACATGACCGAGTTCCCGAAGATCAGCTCGCGCCGGGAGGCGATCGAGGGCAGCCGCGCCGGGCACGACGCGTTCGGGCGGATCGCCGCGCTGCCGTATCCCACCGTGGCCGCGATCAACGGCGCGTGCCTTGGCGGCGGCCTCGAGATCGCGCTCCATTGCGATGCGCGCACGATCGCGGGCTCCGTCCGTCACTTCGGCGTGCCCGAGGTCTTCCTCGGGATCTTTCCCGCTTGGGGCGGGACGCAGCTGATCCCGCGCCTCGTCGATCCGAAGACGGCGGTCAAGGTCGTCGTCCAGAACCCGATGCGGCAGAACAAGCTGCTCAAGGCGGCAGAGGCGGTCGAGGCGGGTCTGGCGGACAGGCTGCTCGCGCCCGTCGAGTTCCTCGACGAGTCGATCGCCTTCGCGCTGAAGCTGGTCGAGAGCCCCCTCGAGCGGACTCCTCCCGACACCGCGGATTTCGCCGACGTGATCCGGCGCGCGCGCAACCAGCTCGACGACGTCGTCCACGGGGCAGCGCCCGCCCCCTACCGCGCCATCGACCTGATCGAGGGCTCGCAGACGTGGAGCATCGAGGAGGGCTACCGCGCCGAGGAGGAGGCGATCGCGGACCTGATGCTCTCGCCGCAGGCGAGGGCGTCGCTGTACGCGTTCGACCTCGTCGAGCGGCGCGCGAAGCAGGACACGGGCCGGCCGGACGCCGAGGCCCGCAAGGTGAAGAAGGTCGGCATCGTGGGCGCCGGCCTGATGGCGACCCAGCTCGCCGCCCTGTTCCTCCAACGGCTCGAGGTGCCGGTCGTGCTGCGCGACGTCGACCAGGCGATCGTCGACCGTGCGCTCGACTCGATCCGCGACGAGCTGGCGGGCGGACGTCACAGCGAGGGTAAGGCGCGCTTCCTCGGCTCGCTCGTCAGCGGCTCGACCGGCTACGACGGCTTCGCGGACTGCGACCTCGTGCTCGAGGCCGTGTTCGAGGAGCTCCGCGTCAAACGCGAGGTCTTCGGCGAGCTCGAACGCGTCGTCTCGCGCGAGTGCGTTCTCGCCACGAACACGTCGTCGCTCTCGATCGCGGAGATGGCCTCCGAGCTCGACCATCCAGAGCGGGTCGCGGGAATGCATTTCTTCAATCCGGTCGCGGTGCTGCCGCTGGTCGAAGTGATCCGCGCACCCGAGACGGACGACGCCACGGTGGCGACCGTCTGGGACACGGCCAAGGCGCTGCGGAAGCGGCCCGTCCTCTCGGCCGACGCGCCGGCGTTCATCGTCAACCGCGTCCTGACCCGCATGACGACGGTGCTGATGGACGCGCTCGAGAACGGCAACACCGTGGACGAGACGGACGAGGCGATCCTGCGGCTCGGCCTCCCGATGGCGCCGTCGGTGCTCCTGCAGATGGTCGGCCCGCGCGTCGCCTACCACGTGCTGGAGACGCTCAACGACGCCTATCCCGACCGCTTCCCGCTGTCCGAGACGCTCCGGAACTACGCCGAGGGACGCGAGGAGATCGTCGTGCGGGGCGACGCCAGGCGAACGGTCGACGAGATCCAGCGCGACGCGCTCGAGGCGATCGCGGACGAGGTGCGGCACATGCTCGACGAGGGTGTCGTCGCCGAGGCGAAGGACGTCGACACCGCGCTGATCCTCGGTGCGGGCTGGCCGTTCTTCCTGGGCGGGGTCACGAAGCACCTCGACCAGACAGGGATCTCGGACCGCGTGACCGGCGGCACGCTCGCACGTGATCCCATCTACGCCTGAGAAGCGGCTCCTGTCCTTCCCGGACGAGACCGCCTGAGCAGCGCGAAATCGGCTATGCTTCGGCGGACGCCCGCACTGGGGACTGGCGGGCGGATCTCTACAGGTTGCGACGGACGCAGCGTCGCGCGCATGTCAAACACGACCGAGCACCCGACCATAGCGCCGGAGGCACCGGACGCTCTCTCCGACTCCGCTGCCCGCGCCGAGGCGTGGGCGGGCGAGCCGATCCTCCATTCGGAGGAGGATCCTGCGATCGTGCTCGCGCCGGGTACGTCGCGCCGCCGCGCGCTCGACGAGGCGCTCGTGGAGATCGAGGCAGGCCGCAAAGAGCCGTCCCCGGAGTGGAAGGTTCGCTTCGGCCTCATGCTCGGCCTCGAGCGCGTGCTCAGCGAACGCCCGCCCCACCTCGCGTCGGGCACCGAGCTGCGGCGCCACCAGGTGGACGCGCTCGCCGGGATGCTCACCGAGCTCATCGCCGCGAACCAGCGCGAGGACGACGACCTGAACGGCAACGGGAACGGCTACGCCGAGGCGGCGGCCGAGCCCGACGAAGACGAGGACGAGGACATGACCGCGGAGGGCGAGGCCGAGGTCGTCGATCTCAAGCGCGACCCCGGCGCCGTCCGCCGCTTCCGCTTCCGCCATCCGACCGCGTCGGGCAAGACGATCGCGGCGGGAGGCTTCGTCGAGGCGGCCCGCACGGTCGGCGTGCTGATCCTCACGCACCGGCGCCTGCTCGTCTCGCAGTTCACGCGCGACCTCACCGACGAGGGCTACGGCGACCGCCTGGAGCCCATCGTCGAGAAGGGCAAGAAGCCGAAGAACACGAACCCGATCACGATCCAGACGTACGCCTGGTTCGCGCGGCACGTGAAGTCGATCGACCGCGACGCGTACCAGCTCGTCATCGCCGACGAGGCGCACACCGCCCTCGGCGAGAAGACGAGCGCGGCGATCCGGAGCTTCCCCGAGCCGCTCTTCGTCGGCATGACGGCGACCGAGCAGCTGATCGCGAAGCAGGTGTCCGACGTCTTCCCGGCCTCGGTCGACGACCTGCCGCTCCAGGACGCGGCGCGACGGGGGCTGATCGCGCCGCTCCGCGACCTGCGCGTGCCGCCGGCCGCTGCTATCTCGTCGGTGCCGATCGTCGGCGGCGACTTCGAGGAACGCGCGCTCGCCGCCGTCCTCGACCACCAGGCGCTGAACCAGGCGGCCGCGAGCCTCTACCGCGACCGCTTCGACAACACGCCGGGGATCGTCTATGCGGCCGGCGTCGACCACGCCTACAACCTCGCCAAGGAGTTCCGCGCCGCCGGGCTCAAGGCAGAGGCCGTCAGCGGCCGCACGCCGCCGGTGCGCCTGGCCGAGACGCTCGCGGCCTACGAGCGCGGCGAGATCAACATCCTGATCAACGCGCAGCTGCTCGCCGAGGGCTGGAACTCGCCGCGAGCCACCGTCTGCATGCACCTCGCCCCGACCGCGAGCCGCCGCGTCTACCAGCAGCGGATCGGCCGGATCATGCGCCTCCACCCGCGCAAGGAGGCCGGAATCGTGGTCGACTTCGTGAACAAGGGCGCGACCCACAGCGAGCGCGTCGTCTCGCTTCACAGCCTGCTCGACGCCGACTTCTACCGCGAGGGCGCACGCGTCACACCGGCTCCCCGGCGGAGGCCGAGCCGCCGGGCCCGCCGCAAGCTCGCGCCGGCGCCGTGGCTCGTCCCGGTGACGCCGGACGTCAAGCGCCGCCTCAACGTGATCGCACGCGAGTGGCAGCGGGTCGACCCGCGCTTCCTCGACGAGGACGAGCAGCGCTTCTGGGCGACGATCGCCGGCCGCCAGGTGCGGTTCGACGAGCGGACCGAGTTCGTCAAGAAGCTGACCGACGGGCGGGCGAGCCGTGGTTGCCTCGAGCAGTTTCTGTTCACCTGCGCGGCCGAGAACCCGAACCGGCGCCTGCGGCTGATCGCGCTCGCCGACCGCGTTTCGATGCAGGTCGAGCGCGCGGACTTCGACGACCTCGTCACGCTCGTCACCCAGGCGCCGACGTGGGAGAAGGACCGTATCCAGGGCGTCAGGACGCTTCTTCGCGCGCTCGGTGAGGCCAAGGCAGACGCGCCGGAGCAGATCCTCGGCCGCTGGACCTGGAAGCTCGCCCGCGCGACGCGCAAGGCGCAGGATCGGCGGGCGAGCGCGGAGTTTCCGGAGGCGAAGCGCCTGCTGGGTGCGCTTGCGAACTCGCGGGGACACCGGCACGAGGAGAACGCCGCCCGGCTGGTCAACGCGTCCCTCGAGCAGCCGCTGCAGGTCGGCGTCGCGCTGCTCGCGTCGGCCGAGGGCTACACGCCGCGCGCCAACCAGCTGATCGACGCCGCCCGCGAGCGGGTCGCGCCGATCAACGAGATCGCCAACGCGCTCGCCGACAACCTGCCCGCGCCGAAGGCGCACCCCGGTCGCTCCCGTCGGCGCCGCCGCCGCAAGCGCGCGAAGGCGCAGGCGCCGCAGCAGAACAAGCAACAGGCGCAGGACGGTAACGTCGAGTCGCTGCCCGCCCCCGCCGCCGACGAGAAGCAGGCGGCGCCGGAGCCCGCACGCGCGGCCGAGGGCTAGCCTCAGAGACATGCTCGTCCTCATCGCCGTCGGCTTTGCCGCCGGTCTGATCACGGCCCTCTCGCCGTGCGTCCTCCCGGTGCTGCCGATCCTGCTCGCCGGCGGAGCGACGGGCGGCCGAAGGAAGCCCTACGCGATCATCGCCGGCCTGGTCGCGAGCTTCACGGCGTTCACGCTCGCCGGCGTCTGGCTCCTCGACGCCCTCGGGCTCCCGAAGGATGTGCTGAGGAACATCGCGATCGTGCTCCTCTTCGTCGTCGCTGCCTCACTGCTCTTCCCCCGGCTCGGCCTCGCGCTCGAGCAACGTCTGGCGCGACTGGGACGACGGCCGGGCGGCGACCTCGGCGGCGGGCTGCTGCTGGGCGCGGCGCTCGGCCTCGTCTTCGTGCCGTGCGCCGGACCGGTGCTGGCGGCCGTTACCGTCGTCGCCGCGAGCCGCGACGTCGGCGTCGACGTGGTCGTCCTCACGCTCGCCTACGCGCTCGGCGCGGCCGTCCCGATGCTCCTCGTCGCGGCCGGCGGTCGCTGGGCCGCCGGGATGGGCGTGGTTCGCGCGCACGGGACGACGATCCGGCGGGCGCTCGGTGCCGTCGTCGCCGTGACAGCGCTTGCGATCGCGCTCGGCGTCGACAGCCGCTTCCAGACCGCGGTTCCCGGCTACACCGAGTCGCTGCAGAAGCGGATCGAGCGGAGCACGGCCGCCGAGCGCCGGCTCCAGGCACTCACCGGCCACGAGAGAACCGCCGAGGGCCTGCGCGATTTCGGCCCGGCGCCCGAGTTCACGGGCATCTCGGACTGGCTCAACTCTCGGCCGCTGACGATGGCGGGGCTGCGCGGCAAGGTCGTCCTCGTCGACTTCTGGACGTATTCGTGCGTGAACTGCCTTCGGACGCTGCCGTTCGTGCGCGCCTGGGACAAGGCATACAGAGGCGACGGCCTGCAGATCGTCGGCGTCCACACGCCGGAGTTCGCGTTCGAGCACGAGGTGCGCAACGTCCGCGGCGCAGCGAAGCGGCTCCGCGTGCGGTACGCGGTCGCGATCGACAACGACTACGGAACCTGGAACGCGTTCGGCAACCAGTACTGGCCGGCGAAGTACCTCATCGACCGTGAGGGTCACGTGCGGTTCGTGCACTTCGGCGAGGGTGGGTACGCCCAGACCGAGCGCGTGATCCGCCGCCTCCTGGCGGAGCCGTCCGCGAGGTCGCTCGTCTCGGCCGCGATCGCGGAGGCGATGCCGAGCCGCGACGCCACGCCCGAGACGTACCTCGGCTACCAGCGGCTGATGGGCCTCGCCAATCCCGCCGTCGCTCCGGATCGGGATGCGCCCTACCGGCTGCCGGCGCGGCTCGCCGAGAACCGGCTCGCCTACGGCGGCCGCTGGCACGTCGAGGCGGAGCGCGCCGTGGCAGGTCGGAACGCCCGACTTCGCCTCCGCTTCCGGGCGAAGGAGGTGAATCTCGTCCTCGGCGGCGACGGTCGCGTGCGCGTGCTCCTCGACGGCCGCCCGGTTCGAACGGTCGTCGTCCACGGCAGCCGGCTCTACAACCTGCTCAGGCTCCCGCGTCTTCGGACCGGCCTGCTCGAGCTCCGCGTCGACCGCGGAGTCGCGGGTTACGCGTTCACGTTCGGTTGATTTAGCTAGCTGCTCGGCCCGGGGGTTCCGTCGCCGCGCTCGCGGTCCCGGAGGAATCGCGTCAGCTCGGCGGCGAGTGCGTCACCGGACGGGATCTGGATCTCGTCGGGCATCTCGTCGGTGCGCTGCTCGAGCTCCTCGACGTAGGCCTGGGTCTCTTCGTCGGTCGCGACCGCGGCGCTGACCTGCTCGGCGTACGCCTCGCCGGCCTGGCGCAGCTCCTCGGTGTCGATGTCGACGTCGAGCAGGTTGCCCAGCCGGTCGCAGAGAGCCTGCGCGGCGCGCGGGCTCGGCGCCAGCGAGACGTAGTGCGGCACCGCCGCCCACAGGCTCGCAGACGCGATCCCGGCCGTGCGGCACGCGTCGTGGAGCACGCCGACGATTCCCGTCGGCCCCTCGTAGCGCGACGTCTCGAGACCGAGGCGCTCGACCAGCTCGGCGTCGCTCGCGCTGCCCGTCACGGGCGCCGGCCGCGTGTGCGGGACGTCGGCGAGCAGCGACCCCAACGTCACCACGAGCTGGATGTCGAGCTCCCGGACGACCTCGACGACGAGGCCCGTGAACGTCTTCCAGCGGACATTCGGCTCGTTGCCGGTCAGCAGAACGGCATCGCGTTCGGTCCCGGGCAGGCTCGCGTGCCGGAACGCAGTCTCCGGCCAGTCCACCTTCCGCGTCACGCCGTCCACGAGCGAGACGTTCGGACGTGTCACCTGGAAGTCGAAGAACCCCTCGGGGTCGATCTCGGCGAACTCCTGCGCGTTCCAGAGCTTCGCGAGGTAGCCCGCAGCCAGCGACGCGGCCTGGCCGCCGTCGTTCCAGCCGCGGAAGGCGGCGACGAGCACGGGACTGCGAAGCTCCGGCGTCCGGTGGACGATCAGCTCGTCGGTCATGCCTCTTTCAGTCTTTCGGTCATGCCTCTTTCAGTCTAGGTGCGCGCCACATCAACGTCACGAGGGCGACCGTCACCGACCAGATCGCGGAGGCGAGCGACACGTGCACCAGCACGAGCCACCAGGGCAGCTCGTTGCGGTACTGGATCTCGCCGACAGCCATCTGCACGAGCAGCAAGGCGAGGAGCGCCGCGGAGACCTTGAGCAGGGCGTTCGTCGCCGGCCGGTGGCGCACGAAGTACGCGAGCCCGACGACGAAGCCGACGCCGAAGGCCGCGCTCGCTCGGACGTGGACCCAGATCGCGTCGGGCAGCTCCCAGAGGCGGTCGACCACGTCGGGGTCGCCCGCGTGCGGGCCGGCCGCCGTGACGAGCGTTCCCGTGAAGACCAGCACGAGGCAGACGGCGACCAGCCCGAGCCCGCCGAGACGGAGCCAGTCGGGCACCACCGGCTCGCCAGCTCCGCGCTCCAGGACGCGAGCCTCGATCGCGACGACGACCGCGCCGCCGACCGCCAGGATCGCCAGCAGGAAGTGCGACATGACGGCGATCGGATCGAGGTCGAGGCGGATCGTGATCAGCCCGAGCGGCGCCTGGAAGACCGTCGCCGCCGCCACCGCGAAGGCCAGCCACCGCACCCCGGTTGCGACCCCTCGGAGTCGCCAGGCGGCGAGCCACGTCAGCACCGACAGCGTGAGCGGCAGGATCGCAACGACGCGGTTGCCGAACTCGACCGCCTGGTGGTGGTCCTTCTCGGGAAAGAGGCGCCCCTCGCCGCACCCCGGCCAGCCCTCGCAGCCGAGGCCCGAGCCGGTGAGGCGCACCGTCGCGCCGCTGACGATGATCAGGTAGAGCGCGACGGCCGACCAGAGCGCCACCCGCGCAAACAGCGCCGGGGTCAGCTCGAACCGGCGCGCGCGGACGACCGCTCTGGAGTCGACGCTCACGAATCGAGGCTAGCGTCTCGCAGCGGCTCGAGAAGCGACGGATAGCCGTCGGCGCCGGCGAACGGCGTCGGCCGCGAGCCCGCGAAGAGCGGCCGGTCGGCCGCGTTGAGCAGCACCGGCATCACGTCCTCCCCGCGCAGCTGCCCGAGGATGCCGGCGGCGCACTCCAGCTCGCCGAACGTCTCGACGGCGTCGGCGCGCACGCCGGGCCCGCTGAGCAGGAACGGAACCGGGTCGCCGGAGTGGATGACGTCCGGATAGGTCGGCGTGGCGTGGTCGCCGGTCACAGCGACGATCGCCTTCTCCGTCGGAAGCGCGCCCAGCTTGGCGTCGAGCGCCTCGATCGTTGCGCGTTTCACCGCCGGGTCTTTCGTGTGACCGGCCTCGTCGGTGGCCTTGAGGTGGACGAAGACGAAGTCGTCGCCTGCAGCGAACCGTTCCTCGATCCGCTCGACGCGACGGCCGAGGTCTGCGGCCGGGTCGTCGCTCTCGGGCTCCTCGATCGCATCCAACCCGATCCAGCGCGCGAGCCCGCGCAGGAAGGCAGACCCGCCCACGAACGTCCCCCGCAGCCCGTGTCGCTGCTCGAAGGTCGGGACCGGCCGCGGCCGTCCCCACCACTTGAGCGTGATCACGGTGAAGCGCTCACCGCGAAGCCGCTCGATCACGGCGCGCGTCCACTGCTCGGCCGCGCGCGCGGTTCGCTCGGCCTCGGGAACGAGCGGTTGCGGGCGCAACACGGGATGACGGTCGCGGAAGAACGCGTCCGTGTCGGTCACGCGGTCGTCGGCATCGCCCTCGACCCGCAGGACGGCCTCCCCGCGCCGCGTGTGCGCGAGCCGGAAGCGGAGGCCGTCGATCTCGACGCCGTCGCAGGCCTCCACCAGAGCACGCGCCTCCTCCTCGTCGCTGCCGTGCCGTGGCCGGCCGGTGAGCCACAGCTCGCCGTTCCGCATCTCCGCGGGACGCAAGGCGGCGTACGCGTAGACGTGATCGGCATCGATCTCCTGCCCGGCCCCGAGCGCCTCGAACACGGCCCGGCCCGGAAACTCCTCCGGCCGGTAGCCCAGGATCGACCAGTGTGCGAGTTCGCTCGAGGGCGCGCGCCCCGGCCCGAGTGAGAACAGCACACCGTTGGACCCGCCCCCGGCGAAGCGGTCGAGGTTCGGTGTCTTCGCGACCTCGTTGGCCGTGCGCCCGCCCAGCGAGTCGTGCGCGCGGTCGGCGAGCCCGTCGAGGAGGACGACGACGATCGGGTGCATGGGGGGAGGCTAAAGCTGCCTGAGGAAGTTGAGCACGGCCGTCTCCGACAGTCTCGCGTGGGCGAGCCGCCGCGCCCTCGCTTCGTCGGTTGGCTCCTGCGGCGGTTTCTGTGTGCCGAGGTCGATCAGGAAGCTCAGCCACGCCCTGAACGCCTTCTTCTGCGTGGCCGTGAGCACGTTCTGCTCGTAGTCTTTGAGCCGGGCGAGCGCGAACTTCCGGACGGCGTCGCTCGCGCCATTTCCCTTCTCGCCGGCCTTCCAGAGTTGATGCATCGCGGCCGGGAAGTCGCCGGTGAGCATCAGCTTGATGTCGGGTGTCTGCGGCCCGAGGTGGAAGACCGAGACGAAGCCCTCGACGTAGGCGAGCAGCTCCGTGCTCGCTTGGTTCTGCGCCTGCTCGCCCAGCAGCAGTGCCCTCTGCATCTTGTCCAACGTCTTCGACTTGGCCACCCACTGATCGAAGCGCGCGCGAGACTGATCCGCCGTCAGCTTGTCGCCCTTGTTCGCGGCGCGCCATTCGCCGAGCTTGTCGATCATCATCTCGAAGTGCCGGGCGTGCTCCAGCTCGTGACGGAGCACCGTGAAGGCGTGCTCCTTCCCGCGGTCGAACGTCTTCGCGGCGACCATCACGGCGACAGTCGGCAGGTCGCCGTCGAGCCTTACGGGAAGATGCGGGCCGCGGAAGACGCCGTGTGCGTCCACGAACCCGGTCTCGCCGCCGGCCTGCGGGTCATCGAACTGGCCGACGAGGTTGAGGCCCGGCTTGACGCCCTTTTCGCCCTCCTTCGGCTTCCGTAGTGCGTTGATCTTGCCGCCGCTTGCCCTGACGTCTCGCAGGGTCTCGGACTTCGCCAGCTTCGCGATCTCCTCGTAGAGGGTCACGACACTCACGTCGGCGCCACGCTTGGCAGTCCAGTCCGCCGGAGTCGTCGGCCCGAGGTCGCGCACGAAGTCGCGCTGGAGCAGCCTGTGCACGGCCCGGTTGCCGATCGAGCGCTGGAGCGTGAGGACTTCATGCTCCGGCGGCCGGGGTGGAAGGTTCTCGCCGACGCGCTTCCTGCGCGCGGCGGGCGCCGCCACCTTGCCAACGGGGAACATCGCCCGATTCTCCCAGGCGAGCCGAGGCGCGCCTACTACACGCCGACGCGGTCGAGCGAGCGGATCACCCGGGCGACGCCCACCGGCACGAGCGTCTCCCAGTCGCCGCCGGCGCGGATCGCCTCACGCACGTCCGCGCCCGACACGGCCTTCTGCTCGCCCTCGTCGAGCACGACCACGTCGTACCCGGCCTCATGCATGCGGTCGAGCTTCGTCCCGCCCCACTCCGAGAAGAGGCGGATGTACTGGGTGACGCCGTCCGGCACGTACGCCGGCCACAGCTCGGGCTCGTTGACCGGGAACGGGATGACGTGGACGCGCGCGAGGTCGAGGCCCGCGTCGCGCGCGGCGGCCTTGACCATCACGAGGCGGTCGGCGTACGTCCACGGGTTCGATTCGGGCAGGTGGCGAAGCGGATCGCTCGCCTCAGGCTTGATCCGCGTCGGATCCGGGTTCGTGACTCCGACGAAGACCTCGTGCGAGCGCTCGTACGCGCCGCAGAGATACTCGAGGTGGCCGTTGTGAAAGGGCTGGAAGCGTCCGTGGATCATCCCCCGGCTCACCGAACGACGACCCCGGCACCCTCCTCGACGATCCCGACGCGCCGCACGAACAGCTTCGCGGCCTCGAACTCGGCCTCGAGCGCCGGGCCGCGCTCGGCGGGGATGGAGACGAGCAGCCCCCCGGCCGTCTGCGGGTCGTAGCCCAGCGCGGCAAGCGTCTCCGGGACGCCGTCTCTCATTTCGACACGCCCGGCGACGAACTCGCGGTTGCGCGGATCACCGCTGGTCCGCACGTCGTTGCGCGCGAGGTCGAGTGCACCGTCGAGCGCCGGGAAGCGCTCCGACTCGAGCACGATCCGCACGCCGCTGCGGTCGGCCATCTCGTGCGCGTGGCCGAAGAGCCCGAAGCCCGTCACGTCGGTGACGGCGTTCGGGGCCAGGCGCCGCAGGAGATCGGCCGCGCCCGCGTTCAGCGTGCGCATCCAGCGGACAGCCCGCTCGAGCTGTTGCGAGCCCGCGAGCCCGCTCCGCACGCCGGTCATGATCAGCCCGGTTCCAAGCGGCTTGGTCACGTAGACCGCATCGCCGGCCCGCGCCGTGTTCTTCTGCCAGATCGCGTCGGGGCTGGCCGTGCCGATCACGGCGAGGCCGTACTTCGGCTCCTCGTCGCGAATCGTGTGGCCGCCCGCGAGCAGCCCGCCCGCCGCCCGCACCTGGGCATCGGCCGCGGCGAAGATCGCACCGAGCACGGCCGTCGGCAGGCTCTCGGGAAAGGCCGCGATCGACAGCGCGAGCAGCGGCGTGCCGCCCATCGCGAACACATCGTTCAGGGCGTTCGTCGCCGCGATCGCCCCGTAGTCGGCCGCGTCGTCCACGATCGGTGGGAAGAAGTCCAGCGTGAAGATCAGCGCCCGCTCGTCGTCGAGCTTGTACACCGCCGCGTCGTCCGCCGGCGCCAGCCCGACGAGCAAATTCTCGGCCTCCACCGGCACGAAACCCCGCAGAAGCTCCTCGAGCCGCGCCGCCGAGTACTTGGCGGCACAACCTCCGCAGGAAGCGAGCTCGGTGAGCCTGGTCGTTCCGGCCTCGGCGTTCATGGCGACACCCCCCTCGTTCGGGTTCGCGGACTGTAGCTACCGCCCGCGAACCCTGACAACGAGGCTGCGCCGCCGTCGATTCCCGGTCGCGCGCATGCGGCGGCGGAGTCGCCGCCGCATGTCAGGGGAGAGGAGGAGCCGGTCGCGCGCGCCCAGCGCGCAAATCGCTGCGCCGGCATTCGCGACGGCCGCTACGACCCCTTTTCGATCGGGACGTCGACCAGATTTCCCCACTCCGTCCACGAGCCGTCGTAGTTCTTGACGTCGCCGTAGCCGAGCAGCTCTCGGAGGACGAACCAGGTGTGCGCGCTCCGCTCGCCGATGCGGCAGTAGGCGACAACGGACTTGTCGGGCGTGACGCCGTTCGCGCCGTAGAGCTCGCGAAGCTCTTGGGCGGGCTTGAACGTGCCGTCGTCCCGAACGGCCTGGGCCCACGGGATCGATTTTGCCGTCGGGATATGGCCGGCTCGTTGCGCGCCCTCCTGCTCGTAGCCGGGCGGCGAGACCAGCTCGCCGGAGAACTCCTGCGGGCTGCGCACGTCGACGAGCTCGCCGGCACCGCCGATCGACGCTCGTACCTCGTCGCGGTAGATCCTGATCGACTCGTCGCGATCCTCGGCCGTGTAGCCGGCGAGTTGGACGGTCGGGACGTCCGTGGAGAGCGCCCGGTTCTCGTCGATCCACTTCTGCCGGCCGCCGTCGAGGATGCGCACGTCCTCGTGCCCGTAGATCTTGAGGTACCAGTACGCGTACGCGGCGAACCAGTTGTTGCGGTCGCCGTAGAGCACGACCGTCGTGTCGTTGGAGATTCCCGAGCGGCCCATCAGCTGCTCGAACGCCTGCTTGTCGACCAGGTCGCGCTCGACGGGATCCTCCAGGTCCTCGCGCCAGTGCAGCTTGATCGCACCTGGGATGTGGCCCTCGTCGTACAGGTCGGGGTTCTCGTCGACCTCGGCGACGACGAGCCCCTCGTCGCCGAGGTGCTCCGCAAGCCACTCGGTCGTGACGAGGACGGGCTTCGCATAGCCGTCTCCAGCCATCGTGTCTCCTTCTGAGCTCGCTTCGGGTGCTGAGACGCTACAGGTCGCCCGGAGTCCTGAGGATCTTCCAGAACCAGTACAGCGCGATCAGCCCAGAGAGGATGTAGCCCACGAGCGAGACGGCGTCGTTGACCTGGGCCATGAGGGCAGACGAAACGAGCAGGCCGGCGATGATCAGGGCCGCTCCGAGGCGGTTCGCCGTCGAGCGGAGCAGGCGCTCGAGCCCGCCGAGGTCGGTGGGGGCGATCCCCACTCTCAGCGTGCCGGTCTCCAGCCGCTCGACGACCTGGCTGAGGCGCCTCGGCAGCCGCGCGGC
>DATFQE010000211.1:0-3660 GCA_035264445.1 Gaiellaceae bacterium
GATCTCCGCCTCGATCCCGCGCGCGATGAAGTTGAAGGAGTTCATGTTCTTGATCTCGCAGCGCGTGCGGTAGCCGCTCTCGCCGGCCTCGCGGACGGAGACGTTGGCGTCGGCCCGGAGGGTGCCCTTCTCCATCTCCGCTTCGGAAATCCCGAGCTCGACGATCGTCTGGCGGAGCAGCTGGAGGAAGCGCTTCGCCTCCTCGGCGGAGCGGAGATCCGGCTCCGTCACGATCTCCACCAGCGGCGTCCCGCCGCGGTTGAAGTCGACGAGCGAGTACTCGGCGCCGCCGATCCGGCCGCCGGCGCCGCCGATGTGGACGGTCTTGGCCGCGTCCTCCTCGAGGTGCGCGCGGGTGATGCCGATCTCGTGGTCGCCATCGGCGCCGGGCACCGCGAAGCGGCCGTTGACACAGAGAGGAGCGTCGTACTGGGAGATCTGGTAGCCCTTCGGCAGGTCGGGATAGAAGTAGTTCTTGCGGTGGAAGAGCGCCGTCTCGGCGATCTCACAGCCGAGCGCGAGACCGAGCCGCACCGTCCACTCGATCGCCTGCTCGTTCGGCACGGGGAGCGCGCCCGGATGAGCGAGGCAGACAGGGCAGGTGCGTGTGTTTTCGGGCGCGCCGTACTCGAGCTCGCAGCCGCAGAACATCTTCGTCCGCGTCTTCAGGTGGACGTGGATCTCGAGGCCGATGACCGCTTCCCAGTTCATCTCAGCCGCTCCGGGACGTAGTCGAAGTCCAGCGCGCGCTCGAGTGCATGGCCGACGCGGAAGAGCGTGTTCTCGGAGAACTGCGGGCCGACGAGTTGCAGGCCGACGGGGAGCCCGTCCGAGAGGCCGCATGGGATGTTCAGGCCGGGCAGGCCCGCCATGCACGACGGGATCGTCAACAGGTCCGAGAGGTACATCGCGAGCGGGTCCTGCGCCTTCGCGCCGAGCGCGAAGGCGACGGTCGGCGAGGTCGGGGAGACGAGCACGTCGAAGCTTGCGAACGCGGCCCGGTGCTCGTCCGCGATCACCGTACGGACCTTCTGGGCCTGGCCATAGAAGGCCTCGTAGTAGCCGGCGGAGAGCGCGTACGCGCCGAGCATGATCCGGCGCTTGGGCTCGTCGCCAAAGCCCTCGTCACGCGTTCGCTCCACCATCCCGTGGTAGCCGCCGTCGGTGACCCGGAGGCCGTAGCGGACGCCGTCGTACCGCGCCAGGTTGGACGAGGCCTCGGCCGGGGCGATCAGGTAGTAGCAGGAGAGGCCGTAGTCGACCGAGCGCGGCAGGCTGGTCTCCCCCACCTCCGCCCCCAGCGTGCGGCACAGTTCGATCGCGCGTTCGACGGCCTCGCGGACGCCGGGCTCGATCCCTTCTGCCTCGTTGAGCTCCCGAGGAACGCCGACGCGAACTCCCTTCAGGTCCTCCGCCTCCGGGAGGTCCACCGGCGGCGCGTCTGCCGTGGTGGAGTCCATCGGGTCGCGGCCGGCGATCACGCGGTAGAGCAGCGCGCAGTCGCGGACGGTCTTCGTGGTCGGGCCGACCTGGTCGAGACTGGACGCGAAGGCGACGATGCCGTAGCGCGAGACCGTTCCGTACGTAGGCCTGAGGCCGACGATCCCGCACAGCGCTGCGGGCTGCTTGATCGAGCCGCCCGTGTCGGAGCCGAGCGCCCAGGGCGCCAGGCCGGCGGCGACCGCGGCCGCCGACCCCCCGCCGGAGCCGCCCGGGACCCGCGTCGGGTCCCACGGGTTGTGCGAAGGCCCGAAGGCCGAGTTCTCGGTGGACGAGCCCATCGCGAACTCGTCGGTGTTGGTCTTGCCGAGGAGTGGCAGGCCCGCCTCCTTGACGCGGGCCGCGACGGTCGAGTCGTAGACGGGCACGTAGCCCTTCAGGATCTTCGAGCCCGCCGTGGTCTCGACTCCCTTTGTGCCGATCACGTCCTTGAGCGCGATCGGGACGCCGTCGCCCTCGGGCTCGCCCGTGAGCGTGAGGTAGCAGTGGAGCTCGCCGTCGCGCTCGTCGATGGCGGCGCGGTACGCCTCCCAGAGCTCGCGTGAGGAGACCTCGCCCCGCTCGACGAGGCGCATCGCGTCCTCGGCCGTAAGCCTGAGCGTGTCCACGGTCACAGGTCCGGCTCCGGGCCGACCGCCGGCGGGACCTTGAAGAAACCGTCCTCGGTCTCCGGGGCGTTGGCGAGCGCCTCCTCGCGCGGCAGCGACGGCTGCGGCTCGTCCTCGCGCCAGACGTTCACGAGGTCCAGCGGGTGCGAGGTCGGCTCGACGTCGGTCAGGTCGAGCTCGGAGACCTTGCCGACGGCCTCCAGGATGGCGCCGAGCTGCTCGCCGAAGCGGTCCAGCTCCTCGTCGGTCAGCGCGAGGTGCGCCAACCGGGCGACGTGCTCGACCTGCTCTCTCGTGATCGCCATTCGGGACGAAATCCTCCCAGAAACGCTGAGGGCCCCTTTCCGGGGCCCTCGGCGGCATTCGGGTCTCGGAAAGGCCTAGATGGGCTGGACGTTGGAGGCCTGCAGGCCCTTGTCGCCCTGCACGACCTCGAACTCCACCTTCTGACCCTCGGTCAGCGAGCGGTAGCCCTCCATGTTCACGGCCGAGTGGTGGACGAACACGTCGTCGCCACCCTCGCGCTCGATGAACCCGTAGCCCTTCTCATTCGAGAACCATTTGACGGTGCCCTGAGCCAACTACTTCCTCCTTACGAACAAACGACGGCCCGGGCACCGAGCCGCCGAACTGGATACAACGCGCGGAACTGTAGCGCTACTCCAGGGGGTAGGCAAGCTCTCCACGCCTGTAGCGAGCGGCGCGAACCGTGCTGCTCAGGAGCATCGCGATCGTCATCGGGCCGACGCCGCCGGGCACCGGGGTGACCAGGCCCGCGCGCTCGGCCGCCGCCGCGTCGACGTCGCCAACTATCCCCGTCTCGGTGCGGTTGATGCCGACGTCCACGACCGTAGCGCCCTCCTTGACGTCCTCCGCGCCGACCAGGCCGGCCCGGCCGGTGGCGACGACGAGAACGTCGGCGCCGCGGGCCCGGTCGGCCAGGTCCCTCGTGCGCGAGTGGCAGAGCGTGACCGTGGCGTTTCTCTGCAGCAGCAGGTGCGCGACGGGCTTGCCGACGATCTGGCTCCGCCCGATGACGACTGCGCTCGCACCGTCGAGGTCGACGTCGTACTCGTCGAGGAGCGCCAGGATGCCGAGCGGCGTGGCGGGCACGTGCGTCGGCTCGCCGAGGTACAGCTGGCCCGCGTTGAAGGGGTGGAACCCGTCGACGTCCTTTACCGGCTCCACGGCGCGAATGACCTTGTTCTCGTCGATGCCCTTGGGGAGCGGGAGCTGGACGAGGACGGCGTCGATCTCGTCCTTGTCGTTGAGCTCCTGGACGAGGCCGAGCACGTCTTCCTCGGACGCGTCCTGCGGAAGGCGGTGATCGAGGGCGTCAATGCCGGCCTCGCGCGCGGCCTTGTGTTTGTTGCGGATGTAGATGTCGGAGGCGGCGTCGTCCCCGACCAGGACCGTTGCGAGCCCGGGAGCGCGGTCGAGGCCGCTCACCTCGTCCGCGACCTCCGCGCGGATCCGCTCGGCCAGGGCCCGTCCGTCCATCCTCGTCGCCGCCATCGAGGCGCTGAGGTTAGCGCTCGCGTGAGAATGCGCC
>DATFQE010000212.1:0-2393 GCA_035264445.1 Gaiellaceae bacterium
GCGAGGCGGTCGGGCTGGCATCCCCCTCCACCGTGCACGCCCATCTGGCGAACCTCGAACGCGCCGGGCTGCTCAAGCGCGACCCCAGCAAGCCGCGCGCGCTCGAGCTCGTGGGCCGAGACCGCGGTGCGCGCGACGACTCCAAGATCTTGTCACTCCCGCTCGTGGGCGACATCGCCGCCGGCGCCCCGCTGCTCGCCGAGGAGAACGTCGAGGAGTACCTCGAGGTGCCGGAGCTCCTCGCCGCGGGCGGCGCCGACTTCCTGCTGCGGGTCAAGGGCGAGTCCATGATCCAGGCCGGGATCCTCGACGGCGACTACGTCGTCGTGCGCAAGCAGCAGGACGCGCGGAACGGAGACGTGGTCGTCGCGCTCGCAGGCGAGGACGAGTCGGCCGACGAGGCGACCGTCAAGCGCTTCTTCCGCGAGGACGGCCGCGTGCGACTGCAGCCCGAGAACGACGCGCTCCAGCCGATCTACGCCCAGCACGTCCAGATCCTCGGCAAGGTGATCGGAGTCTTCAGACAGGTCTCGTGATGGAGGTGCGCAATTTCGCCCAGACGCTCGACCAGGAGCTCGCCGCGCTGGCCCGCGGGGCGAGCCTGGAGTGCCTGGTTTGCGGCGAGTTCGTCATGCACCGCGGCGGCGAGATCGAGTGCCCGGAATGCGAGTCGCGGCTCGGCCGAGCGGCCGAACCGGGGGTACAATTGAATCTGCAGGCCGGGTGACCGCGAGCCTTCGGGCCCGAGGAAAGTCCGGACACCGCAGGGCAGGACGCTGGGGAAACCCCAGGCGGCGAAAGCCGACGGAAAGTGGCACAGAAAGGAGACCGCCACCGGCATATCTCCGGAGATGTCGGGGGTAAGGGTGAAAAGGTGGGGTAAGAGCCCACCAGCGCCGCGGTGACGCGGCGGCTCGCCAAACCCCGTCCGGTGCAAGGCGAAGCAGGCCCCGACGACGCTGCCCGCTGAGGGGCCGGGTACGCCGCTCGAGCGGCCGGGCAACCGGTCGCCTAGAGAGATGGTCGCCCAAGACAGAATCCGGCTTACAGGCCTGCTACGGAAAGCCCCGCCCCCGGCGGGGCTTTTCCATTGGAGTCGAGTCCAGCCGGCTCAGCGGAGCAGCGCTCTGCGCAGCGCGAGCCGCCAGCCCGCGCGCAGCTCGTCGATGCCGTCGCGCTCGCCCGCCGGCTCGTAGCGCGTCCCGCGGCGGAAGCGCTTCGCGAGGCTTGCGGTGTCCGGCCAGACCCCGAGGGCGAGGCCTGCCAACGCGGCGGCGCCGAGCGCCGTCGTCTCACGCTCCGCGGAGACCTCGACCGGGCAGCCGAGCAGGTCGGCCTGGAGCTGCATGAGGAAGGCGTTCGAGCTCGCCCCGCCGTCCGCGCGGAGGATGTCTACCGGGCTCGAGAGCGCCTCGACGACGTCGGCGATCTGGAGCGCGACCGCCTCGAGCGCGGCCCGGACCAGCTGAGCGCGCGTCGTGCCGCGCGTCAGGCCGGCGATCAGCCCGCGGGCATCCGGATCCCAGTGAGGCGATCCCAGGCCCGTGAGCGCGGGAACGAAGTATGCGCCGCCGCTCGAACCGGCTTCGCGCGCAATCCGCTCTGTCTCGGACGCCGACTCCACGAGCTCGAGCCCGTCGCGGAGCCACTCGACGGCGGCGCCGGCACTGAGCACGGCCCCCTCGACCGCGTACTGGTGCGATGCGCCCGCCGCCGTCGCGGCCGCCGTCTTCAGGAGCCCCGGCGGAGGCGGTCCTCCGTCGGTGCCGACATTGACGAGCACGAAGCTGCCAGTCCCGTACGTGGACTTGGCTTCGCCCGGCGCGAAGCAGCCGTGACCGAAGAGCGCCGCCTGCTGGTCGCCGACGATGCCGGCGATCGGAACCGTCGCTCCGAGCAGCGCGGCGTCGACGACCCGTTCGGACGAGGAGATGATGCGTGGAAGCACGACGCGGTCGACGCCGAAGAGATCGAGCAGGTCGTCGTCCCAGTCGAGCGTCTGCAGGTCGACGAGCATCGTCCGAGACGCATTGGTTACGTCCGTGACATGCGCCGTGCCGCCCGTCAGTTTCCAGACGAGCCAGCTGTCCACCGTCCCGAAGGCGAGCGCCTCCTGTTCTACGCTCGAGCGACTGAGGATCCACTCGAGCTTCGTCGCCGAGAAGTACGGATCGGGCACGAGCCCGGTGCGCTCCCGGACGAGGTCGGCCGGTAGTTGCCGGCAGCGTTCGGCCGTGCGCCGGTCCTGCCAGACGATCGCGCGCTGCAACGGCGCGCCCGTGCCGCGGTTCCAGACGAGCGTCGTCTCGCGCTGGTTGGCAATGCCGATTCCCGTGAGATCGGTTGCGGCGAGTCGTGCGTGCGCGAGGGCTTCCTCGGCGGCAGCGAGCGTG
>DATFQE010000213.1:0-3159 GCA_035264445.1 Gaiellaceae bacterium
GCCTTCCACTTCCCGGTCATGCCGCGGATGTTCATGGCGCTGCGGCGCGAGGAGGCTCTGCCGATCATCGAGATCCTCGACCAGACGCCCCTGATCCCGGACAACGCGCAATGGGGCCTCTTCCTGCGCAACCACGACGAGTTGACGCTCGAGATGGTCACCGACGACGAGCGGGACTACATGTACACCGAGTACGCGAAGGACCCGCGTATGCGGCTCAATCTCGGGATCAGGCGGCGCCTGGCCCCGCTGCTCGACAACGGCCGGGACGAGATCGAGCTGATGACGGCGATCCTGTTCTCATTGCCGGGTTCGCCCGTCCTCTACTACGGGGACGAGATCGGGATGGGCGACAACATCTACCTCGGTGACCGCGACGGCGTCCGGACGCCGATGCAGTGGACAGGCGACCGGAACGGCGGCTTCTCGCGCGCCGACTTCGCCCAGCTCTACCTGCCGCCGCTGATGGACCCGGTCTGGGGCTTCCAGGCCACCAACGTCGAGGCGCAGCTCCGCACGCCGACCTCGCTGCTTCGCTGGATGCACCGCTTTATCGCGCTGCGGAAGGCGCATCCGGTGTTCGGGCTCGGGACGTACGAGTCGCTGCGGCCGGCGAACACGAAGATCTTCGCCCACATCCGCCGCTGGGAAGACGACATCGTCCTGGCCGTCCACAACGTCGCGCGCTCGGCGCAGGCGGTCGAGCTCGACCTGTCACAGTTCGCCGGCCATGTCCCGGAGGAGATGTTCGGCCATTCGCGCTTCCCGGCCATCGGCGACCTTCCCTACCTGCTCACGCTCGCACCAAGGGGGTACTTCTGGTTCCTGCTGAGGCCGCCGGAGTCGGAATGAGCCGGATCGAAGGGCTTGTCGCGGGCCTCCGCGAGGAGGACCTGTCGCCGTTCATGCTCGGGCAGCGCTGGTTCGGCTCGAAATCGCGCGAGGTCGCGCACGTGACCGTCGCCGAATCGACGTCCGTCCGTGAGGACGAGCCGGGCCTGGCGCTCGCGCTCGTCGAGGTACGGTTCCACCCCGGGACGCACGAGCTCTACCACGTCCCCGTCGGCGTTCGGTCGGGCGCGAGCGGCTGGAGCGAGGGCCTGATCGCCGAGGTCGACGGCTTCATCCTCTACGACGCCACGTTCGACCCCGAGCTGTCGGCCGAGGTCGCCTCGCTCATGCGCGAGCAGCGGACGCTCGAGGCCTCCGACGGCGCGACGATCGAGTTCCGCTCAGTCTCCGAGGTCGAGGAAGAGCTCGACCGGCCGTCCGAGATCCGGCCGATGGGCGTCGAGCAGTCCAACACGTCGCTGGTGTTCGACGACAAGCTGGTGCTGAAGCTCTACCGCCGGCTCGAGCCCGGTGTGAATCCGGAGCTGGAGTTGCTGCGCTTCCTGACGAAGCGCGGCTTCCCGAACATCCCGTCGCTCGAGGGCTGGGCGCAGTACCTGGGCAGGCCGATGGACGCGACGCTCGCGACGCTTCAGCACTTCGTCGCCAGCGAGGGCGACGGGTGGAAGCTCGCGCTCGACTCGCTCGGCTCCGGCCCGGAGGCGTTCCTCGGCCGCCTGCGCCGGCTGGGGGAGGTGACGGGCGCGATGCACACCGTGCTCGTGTCCGACGCGAGCGACCCGTCGTTCTGCGCCGAGGAGCCGAGCTCGGAGGCGTTGGCGCTGCTCGTCGCGACCGTCGACGAGGAGATCGAGCGGGTCTTCGCCTCGCTTCCCGACGACCCGGCGCTCGCGCCGATCGCCGGGCGCGGCGAAGAGGTCCGCGAGCGTTTGCGGCTCCGCTCGCACGTCGGCGCGACCGGCCGCGTGATCCGCCATCACGGCGACTACCACCTCGGCCAGGTGCTCTGGGCCGACGAGGACTGGGTCGTGATCGACTTCGAGGGCGAGCCCGCCCGTGGTCTCACGGAACGGCGCCGCAAGCGCTCGCCGCTCCGCGACGTGGCCGGGATGCTGCGCTCGTTCGCGTACGCCGCCTCGGCGTCCGAGCTCGAGCGCGGCGCGACGCCGCCGGACGACTGGGAGGCGCGCGCACGCGCGGAGTTCGTCGCCGGCTACGTCGACGAGGTCGACTCGAGCATCATCCCGAGCGGCCAGGCGTTCGACCGGCTTCTGGCGTTGTTCGAGCTCGAGAAAGCCGTGTACGAGCTGCGCTACGAGCTCGACAACCGGCCGGACTGGGTTCGCATCCCCGTGGCCGGCATCGTTCGCCTGCTGGAGGATGACGCGTGAGCGCGGTCGACGAGCTCGTCGAGGGCCGTCTGGCCGATCCGCACAGCCTGCTCGGCGCCCATCCGCAGAACGGCACCGTCGTCGTTCGCGCCTTCCGGCCCGAGGCTGAGAGCGTGAAGGTGCGCGTCGAAGGCGCCGAGCCGGTCGAGCTGAAGCGTGCCCACCCGGCCGGGCTCTTCGAGGGGAAGCTCGACGGCGCGGAGCTCCCGCTCCGGTACCGCCTCGAGGTGAGCTACGCCGAGGGCGCGACACTCGTCGTCGACGACCCGTACGCGTTCCCGCCGACGCTCGGCGAGCTCGACCTCCATCTCGCCTCCGAGGGTCGCCACGAGCGGATCTACGAGCGCCTCGGCGCTCACGTCCGCGAGGTCGACGGGGTCGTGGGCACGTCGTTCGCCGTCTGGGCGCCCGCCGCATGCTCGGTCAGCGTCGTCGGCGACTTCAACCTCTGGGACGGCCGTCTCCATCCGATGCGCTCGCTCGGGTCCTCCGGAATCTGGGAGCTGTTCGTCCCCGGCCTCGCCGACGGCGACCACTACAAGTACGAGATCCGCACGCAGGCGGGCGAGGTCCGGCTCAAGACCGACCCGCTCGCGTTCGCGACCGAGGTGCCGCCCAAGAACGCCTCGATCGTCTACCGCTCGACGTACGAGTGGGGCGACGACGACTGGCTCGCGCAACGGCGCGACGCCGATTCCCTCGCGACGCCGGTCTCGATCTACGAGGTGCACCTGGGCTCGTGGCGCCGCCGCGCCCAGGACAACAGCCCGCTGAGCTACACGGACCTGGCCGACGAGCTCGCCGACTACGCGACCGACATGGGCTTCACCCACATCGAGCTCCTGCCCGTGATGGAGCACCCCTTCAGCGGCTCGTGGGGCTACCAGGTGACCGGGTACTTCGCGCCGACCTCGCG
>DATFQE010000214.1:0-8952 GCA_035264445.1 Gaiellaceae bacterium
GCAGCGCCCGAGCGCGAGCACGGAGACGAGCAGCCAGGCGCACGCGACGAGGGCGATCAGGTCGCCGACCACGACGAGCGTCGTGCTCGAGCCGCCCGAGGGCCCGTGCAGCGCGAGCACCGCGACCACGGCCGCCGCGCAGGAGGCGAACGCGATCGGGTCGCGCGACGGTCGCCGCGCCGACGCCCGGACGAGGACGAAGAACGCGAACGCGGCGACGGTCGCGAGCCGGAACAGCGAGTGACCGAGGACGGCGAGCGAGTGCACGCCCGGGTCGTCCACGGCCGGGGCGATGCGATCGACGACGCCGGCGGCGGCGCCGAGCGCGAACAGCCCGAAGACGGTGGTGACGAGCGCCCTGCCGATCATCCGCCGATCGCCTCCAGGAAGGAAAAGATCGCCGGGCCGAGCAGGATCACGAACATCGCTGGGAAGATGAGGAAGACGAGCGGGAAGAGCAGCTTGATCGGCGCCTTCTGCGCCCGCTCCTCCGCCGCCTGCCGGCGACGCTTGCGCATCTCCGTGGCCAGCTCGCGCATGATCTGGCCGATCGAGACGCCGAGCGTCTCGCCCTGCAGGACCGAGCGCACGAACGAGCGCATCAGCGGGGTGTCGCAGCGCGCGAGGAGGTTACGGAGCGCCTCGTTGGTCGACAGCCCCATGCTCTGCTCCTGGAGCGTCAGGCGGAGCTCGTCGCCGAGCGGCCCCTTGAGGCGCTCGCCCGCGAGCTGGAGCGATGCGTTGAAGCCGAGGCCGGCTTCGACGGTGACGACGAGCAGGTCGATCAGGTTCGGCAGGTCGTAGTCGATTGCGTCGGAGCGCCGCCGCGCGCGCCGGCGTACGATCGTCATCGGCGCGACCCAGCCGGCCACTGCGGCGCACGGGATTCCGAGCACGACGAGCGGGCCGGCGTAGCCGGCCGCCGACGCCGACCACAGCCAGGCGGCGGGCACGGAGATGGCGCAGAGGACGCGGTACCCGAGGAACTTCCTCGGCGCCAGCGAGTAGAGGCCCGCAGCCACGAGCTCGCGTCTCAACGACGCCTCGCGGAAGCCGCCGAACCGTCCGGCCAGGCCGCCCACCCTGCCCGCGAGGCGATCGATCGGGCCCGTCTTGGGGGCGCCGGGCGCGTCGCCGTCGCCCTCGCGTCCGCCTTCGAACCCGTACGCGTCGATCTGCCCGAGCGTCTCCGCCGTGCGCATGCGCGGCAGGACCGCAGCGCGCGCGAGCAGGACGAGCGCCGCCCCCATCAGCATCACCGCGGATGCGACAACGATCAGCACCGACCCCTCCTCACAGCTTGATGTCCACGATCCGTTTGATCACCAGCGACCCGCCCACGACCATCGCGATCGCGCCGATGAGCATCACGCGACCCGCCGTCGTCGAGAAGAGCGGGTCGACGTACGACGGATTCAGCAGGGTGATCGCCGCGAGCAGGACGACGGGAAGCGCAGTGACGACCCAGCGCGACAGCCTGCCCTGCGCGGTCAGCGTCTGGACCATCCGCCTGAGCTCGAAGCGCTCGCGGATCGTGTCCGTGACGCGGTCGAGGACCTCGGCCATGTTGCCGCCTGTCCTCCGCTGCAGCGCGGCGACGAGCGCGACCTGGTCGAGGTCGTCGTTTTCCATCCGCCGCACGACCGTCTTCAGCGCCTCGTCCAGCGGCACGCCCAGCTGCTCGTCTGCCACGACGCGCTTGAACTCGGAGCGCGCCGGCTCGGATGCATCGTCGACGACGACCGAGAGAGCGCCGACGAAGCTGTGGCCGGCGCGGAGCGCCGAGGAGAGCACCTGCAGGTTGTCGGGCAGCTGCTCCGCGAATGCGCGGCGACGCCGCTCGAGCTTGCGACGGACCCAGCCGCGCACGCCGAACGGAACCGCGATGCCGAAGATTGCGAAGATGGCCGACCCCAGAATCGCCGCGAAGAGCCAGGCCACGAGCAGCGTCCCGACGGCCGTCCAGAGCAGGAGATGGAGCGCCGGCATCTTGATCTGCGCGAGCTCCAGCGCCTCCTTGAACCCGGTCCACCACCGCGTGGTCTCGAGCGATCGCTCCGCTCCCACGAAGACCCGGTTGGTGATCCGGCCGGTCGCGTCCGGCCGTTTGTCCGCCCGGACGGAGACGAACTCGGCCATTCGCCGACGCAACGTCCGCGAGCGCGGCCGCGCCACCGAGACGAGGCAGAAAGCAATCAGGAACGCCGTCGTCGCGACGACGAAGAACATCGTCAACGGCGAGCTCCAGAACCGGTAGGCGACGGAGCGATGGAACGGCTCGCTGCGCTCGGCAGGCGAGGGACCGGGCGTCGAGTAGCCCGTGACGGCGACGCCCGGGACGCCTTGGATCCGGACCGCCACGCGCACCTTCTCGCCGGTGACGTCGGCGGCGGTCGAGTGGTAACGGAGCACGTACTCGCGCGCGAGCTCCGACCCGAGCTCGGCGAAGATCGAGCTCAACGCGCTCGGCGAGGCCGCCTCGCGATACCGGCCGCCGGTGCCCTGCGCGAGCGCACGCAGCGTGGGCGCGTCGAAGAAGCGCGACCGGAGCCCGACGGTGAAGATGCGGATCCGGGCAGCGTTCGCCTTCGCGATCGCCTCGTCCGGGGACGAGAAGCTGCCGAGCTCCTGCCCGTCTGACAGGAGCACGATCGAGCCCGGGGAGAGGTTCGCCGTCTCGACCATCGAGATCGCGCGGTCGAGCGCCTCGTACATCCGCGTGTAGTAGGCGATCTTCGGAGTCGACCGGAGCGCGTGGTCGATCTCCTGCTGGTCGCTCGTGAACGGCAGCACGGTTTGCGTCTTCGCATTGAAAGCGAGTACGGCCAGCTGCTGGGAGGGCGTGCGCTTGCCTGCGAATGCCCGCGCCGCAGCCATCGCATTCCTGATCGGCGAGCCGAGCATGCTCTCGCTCGCGTCGATCACGAGGACGACGCCCGGGCCGGCGGTCCGGCCTGCCGCCTCGCCGACCGGAGCGAGCGAGATGTCCCGGACGAGCACCCCGTTCTCGCGCACCTCGACGTGCTCTTCGGTGAGCCTCGTCTTCTCGGGCAGGCTGACGATGAACGCCCGCTCCGGGAACTTCGCCGCGGCCTCGATCACGCGAAGGTCCGGGCCGGCGGCCGCCCCGGCGGCGAGCACGCCGAAGACGACGGCGAGCGCGAAGGCGAGCGTCGCTGCGGCGATCCGCCTCAATGCCCCGCCACCTTCGGGAACTCGCTGACCTCGGCCCGTCCGCCGGCGAACAGACTCACCGGCAGGGTCACGCCGCGCTTCTCGAACTTGTGCAGGAACGTCGGCCGAAGCCCGGTCGGCTCGAGCGCTCCGATCACAGTCCGGTCGGCCGTGAACCGCTCGACCTTGAACTCGAAGATCTCCTGCATCGTGATCACGTCCGACTCCATCCGCTGCACCTCGCTGATGGCGGTGACGCGGCGTGAGCCGTCCTCCATCCGCTCGAGGTGGACGATCATGTCGAGGGCCGCTGCCACCTGGCCCCGGATCGCCCGGACCGGGAGGTCGTACCCGGTCATCAGCACCATCGTCTCGATGCGGGCGAGCGCGTCGCGTGGAGCGTTCGCGTGGATCGTGCTCAGCGAGCCGTCATGGCCCGTGTTCATCGCCTGGAGCATGTCCAGGGCCTCTGCGCCGCGGACCTCGCCGACGATGATCCGGTCGGGCCGCATGCGCAGCGCATTGCGGACGAGCGTCCTGATCGGGATCTCGCCCTGTCCCTCGATGTTCTTCGGCCGGGCTTCGAGCCGCAGCACGTGCCGCTGGTTGAGGCGCAGCTCGGCGGCGTCCTCGATCGTGACGATGCGGTCGTGGTCCGGGATTCCCGTCGAGAGCGCGTTCAGGAGCGTCGTCTTCCCCGACCCGGTGCCGCCCGAGACGAGGATGTTGAGCTCGGCGAGGATGCAGCGATGGAGGAAGTCGACCGTGTGGGAGCTCAGCGTCCCGAGCTTGATCAGGTCGTTCAGATCGAGCCGCCGCTTGCTGAACTTGCGGATCGTGACGAGCGGGCCGCTCAGGGAGAGCGGCGGGATGACGGCGTTGACTCGGCTCCCGTCCGGCAGGCGGGCGTCGACGAGCGGTGAGGCCTCGTCGATGCGGCGGCCGACCTGGGCGACGATCTTGTTGATGATCCGCCGCAGTTGCGATTCGTCCGTGAAGCGGACGGTCGTCTCGTAGAGCCGACCCTGGCGCTCGACCCAGACCTCGAACGGGCCGTTGACCATGATCTCGGTGATGCTGTCGTCGGCGAGCAGGCGCTCGAGCGGCCCGTGGCCGAGGATGTCGTCGGCGATTTCGGCGACCAGCCGCTCGCGGTCGTCGCGCGAGATCCCCTGCTCGGTCGAAAGGTGGGTCCGGATGTCGGCCGTCACGCGGTCGCGAAGGCCGTTCGGGTCCATCGTCGCGTTGAAGAGCTGAGGGCCGAGCTCGCCGATCACCGAGAGGTGGACGCGGTTCTTCAGCTCCGCGAACGGATCGTCGCCGCGCGCGGACGCGACCGCCGGGCGAGTGGCTGAGAGTCTCTCGTGAAGCTCCATCTCTAGCCTCTCTTCCTGAGCAGGCGACGGCGGCCGTTGCTCGAGCCGTTGCTCGACGGTTCGGCGCCGATCGCGATGAACGTCGTGGCGAGCGCGTGGAATGCACGTGCGGCCTCCGACTTCCCGCGCGCGAGCACGATCGGCGTTCCCTCGTTGACCGAAAGCGGGATGTCGCGGTCGCTCGGAACGAAGACGTCCGGTGCGCGCCCCACGATCGAGACGACCTCGTCGCGATCGATGCCCACTCGGCTATCCGCCCGGTTGAGCACCAGGCGCACGCGGTCGGGGGCGTAGCCCATGAGCTCCAGCGTTTCGAGCCCGAGCTTCGTGTTCTTGAGCGAGAGCGAGTCGAGCATCGCGACCATGCACACCTGGGACGAGCTGTCGATCGACGCGATCACCTCGGGCGAGAAGCCCGGCGGGGTGTCGACGATGACGTAGTCGTACGTGGAGCGAAGCGCGGCGTAGACCTCCCGCAGGAACTCGATCGTGACCGCGCTCGCCTGGTCCGGCCGGGTCGGCGCCATCAGCACCTGAACGCCCGACACGTGCGACGCGAGGTAGGCGTCGATCTTCTCGCCGTCGAGCGACCCGCCCGACTTGACCAGGTCGTAGATCGTCTTGTCCGGGACGAGGCCGAGCGCCAGGCCGACGTCGCCGAACTGCAGGTCGAGGTCGACGAGCGCCGTCCTGTGTCCCTCGCCGGCGAGGCTCACCGCGAGGTTGCACGACGTCAGCGTCTTGCCCGTCCCGCCCTTCGGCCCGAGCACGCAGATCATCGGCGCGAGCGCGACCCCGGTCGCCACGCCGGCCCCCTGCTTTCGGGCGAGCGCTTTCTGGAGCGTGAACCCGACGTGCTCGGGCGACTCGGGCAACGCGACCAGGTCGTCGGCGCCGCTCTCGAACACCCGCCGAACGAAGCCGTTCGGCGATTTCTCGCAGAGGACGACGACGGGCCGCTCGGGCCGCTGCTTGACGGCGCCGTCGATGAAGAAGAGCGCACGCTCGGAATACCCGACCGTGGCGACCACCACGACGTCCGGAGCGGTCTCCTGGAGCGTGGCCCAGCTGTCCTCGAAGCCTTCCACGATCGCGACGACCTCGACCTCCGAGTCGGCCGGGAGCGAGGCCTGGACGAGGTCGCGCTGGGCTCCCTCGTCGATCGCGACAAGTGCGGTTATGGCTTCCTTCATCGTGACCCGCCTCCGCCCAGCAGCCGCCTGACGTCGCCGTAAACCCGTACCGGCTTGCGACCGAGCAGCACGCTTTCCGCCGTGGCGATTCCGGGCCGCGACGGCGGAGCGCCCGCCCGCGGCCTCAGGACGAGCCACACCTCGCCGTTGTCGACCGCCCACGCGAGCTCGACCGCCTGGTCGCGCGTCGTGCGCAGGACGACGTTCGCCTCCTGGGCCCCTCCGACCCCCGCCCCTCCGGCGCGCGGCGACTGGAGCACGAGCGCGTTCTGCATCAGGACCTTGATCACCGGCTGTCCCTGGCCGCCCGCCCCGGGGGCGAGGACGTTGAAGCCGGCGAACACGTCGACGCGGTCGCCCGCCTCGACCTGGCCGACGAGCCCGTGAGCGGAATCGACCGGCACCGCGATCGCGCGCTGCTTGCCCGCCAGTCGTGTCCCGAGCGACCCGCCGGTCGGAGTGAAGTCGGCCGCGGTCAGCGGCTGGCCGGGGTAGATGTCGCTCGCCGCGATCTGACCGCGCAGCGTGTCCGGATCGGTGATCGCACCGTCCTTCAGCTGGTCCTGCGGAACCGCCTCGCGGTCGAACAGGTGCTTCAGGCCGACGACGTCGCCGGGCATTCCCTTCTCGATCACCGTCTTCGCGACGAGGACCGAGATCGGCTCGGCGTCCGCGTCGACGCTGCTCCGATACTGGTCGAGATACAGCATCAGAACGAGCGCCGCCATTCCTGCGGCGATCCCCCCGAGGACGAGCGTGCCCCTGCGGGTGGACAGCATCCGGTTTACGAGTTGCATTGCGCAGCCCTCCTAGTCGGTCAAGACGGCGATGCAGCCGCCGAAAGCGTTGAAGTCGCACGTCTGCCCGGTGCTGCCGCCACCGCCGCTGTTCGTGAAGACGTACTTGATGAAATGGCCGACGACGTTTCCGGCGTCGTTGTTCGGGACCGGGTCGTCGCCGTTGCCCTGACACGGGTTGTCGAACCCGCCGCCCTGCCCCGTCCAGCCCGTGACGTAGAAGGTGCCGAGCTTGATCACGGGAACGACGCCGCTGCCGGAGCCGCCGAACGATCCGAACGGCGTGACGAACACGTTCAGGACGCGCGGGTCGCCGGGCGGGATCGCGGGGAACTGGCTCCAGTGGTTGGGGGAGATGCAGGTGTTCGGCTTCTCGTCCCCGAGGATGCGGAGGTTGAGCCCGCGGGAGACCTGGTTCGTCGCGCTCCCCGTTTGCAGCGCGACGCAGTTCCAGGGTTGTGCCGTCCCCCACAGCGAGGACGCCGTGGCCGGACACGCAGTCCCGACATTCGGCCGGTACGCCGGGCGGCACCCGAACGCGAGCTCCTGATAGAGGTTGGAGTAGTTCGGGTCGCAGTCGAGTGACTGGTTCTGGCTTCCGCCGACCACGCGGAGCGTCACGATCGGGTCGTTGACGCTCGTCGCGTTCTGGAGGTTCGGCGTGACTCCGATCTTGACGACCAGGTTCTGGGTCGTCCCCTGCTGGAACGAGTTGGCCCAGAAGAGACCGTTCTGCCAGACCTGGGCGAGCTGGACCGGGCCGCTCCGCGCGCTCGCCGCGCTGAAGACGCGCTGCACGGTCCCGAACGTCCCCTTGCAGGTGTTCGAGCCGCCGTTCCTGCACACCTGGCCGTTGACCGTGCCGACGTGCTCCTCCCAGTTGAGCGTGACCGGCACGGGGCCGGCGCCCGACGCGACATTGAGAAAGTTTCCGTTGCCGGTCGTCTGCCAGCGCTGAGCGACCGCGTCCCAGGCGAGAGGCTTCGTCGTTCCCGCGATCGTCGCCGTTACCTCGGCCGCGACCGTCGTGGGATTCGCCACGCCGAAGTCGACGACCGCCGAGACGCCGACGCTGCACGTGGTCAAGAGCGACGTGAAGTAGGGATCCGTGCACGAGCCCGGCACGAGCCGAACGTCACGCGCGATGGGAGCGTTCGGCTGCGCGCCGCTGCCGGCGCTCGACCAGCCCCGGATGGAAAGGAGCCCGTCGGGGCCGCCCGCGTCGTAGCACTCGACGAGCGGATCTCCGCACGTCATCGACGTGGCGTTGCTGCTGAACACGACGCGGACGCCCACTCGCGCCGAGCTGATGGGCACCGCCTTCGGGGCAGCCGTGTTGGCCCAGATCGAGAGGCCGTTCGCGATGCCGGTGTTCTGAAGCGGCGCGGTCGCGAGGACGGTCCCGTTGGTCTCGTCGACGAATCTCACCTCGGCCCGGCTCGGATCGACGTCCGGGACCGCGATCGGCAGCGATCCGCCCGCCAGGAAGTCGAGCGTCTGCACCGACACCCTCGCGTGGGCGTTGATCGCCGGCACGAGGTCGAAGAGGCCGGGGGCGCCGAAGAAGAGCGGCAGGTTCGCCTCCGTCACCTTGACGTCGACCCTCTTGGCGCTGCAGGGCGGGCCGCCGTCGTTGTGGTTCGTCCCGCCTTCGTTCCAGTACTTGTCGGAGTTGACGAGCAGGTGGATGTTCGCGGCCTGCGTGGGCGCGACCTGAAGGTTGTACGGATTGGAGGCGCCCGGATCGCCGCCGTACTTGCGGGTGATCGTCTCGATCGACGTGTCGGAGCACGGAAAGGTGAATCCCGTCCCGCCTGCGAGCGCGCCCGCGTCGGCCTGCATCTGGAGATGGCGCTTGTGCTCGAACCAGTTCGCCACGTCGACGACGAGCACGACGCAGAGCGCGAGCACGGGCAGCCAGAGCGCGAACATCGGCAACACGGCGCCGCGCTCCCCTCCGGCAACAAGCGCGAGAGGCTTCACGCGCAGCCTGCCGCGTAGCTCGTCGGGCGCGCCTCGAGGCGCATCGTCGACGTGCTGGTGATCGTCGACCCGGTCACGCCGGTCTTTCCGGCGAGGAACCCGAGCCAGTGGTAGTCGACCGACGTGGTGACCGTGACGGGGTCGCCGATGTTCGACGTGCCGGCGGGGAAGCTGATGCAGACCTCGAGCGCAGCCGGGACGGCGGAAGTGCCGCCGCTCCGGAGCTCGCCCGTGGTCGCCTGCTGCTGGAGGTACTCCTGCAGCGTCCCGGCGCCCGGGTTCTTGTTGACGACCGCCCACCGGGCACCCTCGTGCGCGAGGTGCGTCTGGTCGATCCAGTAGTTGAAGGCCTTGCCGAAGTCGAGCATGCCGAAGAACAGGAGCGCGAGCACCGGCAGAACGAGTGTGAACTCGACCAGCGAAGCTCCG